>NZ_JAJDMJ010000058.1:0-23405 GCF_020593585.1 Blautia sp. DFI.6.71 | reverse complement strand
ATTATCTAAACTCATTATGTACACTCACTTATTGCTTATTTCGACCGTCCAAATTCCAAGAGCATATTGTTCTTTTTTCTATTATAATATATTTATTGTGTCAGAACAAGTGTTTTGTGATTTTTTATAAATTTGAGCAGACATGCTCGAATGTGCAATTCATAGTGCAATTCATCCCATCACCTATAGAAGGCCACTGAAAAAGTCCTTTTTGCGTATAAATTAACACAAAATAAAGTACATCAATCAACTTTGAGACACTGTATATAGTATGAAAAAACAGTTTTTCAGCGGCGTCCCTATAGAGGTGAGGGAATTCTTGCTACGGTTGTTAAAAGAACTTTGTAATCGGATATTTTAATATGAAACATTTTCTTTTTTTACACGAATTTTATACTTCGTGTGCTATGATAAAACTGATAATATATCAGAGTCAAAAATTCAAAAAGGAGACTATCATGCACATTTTAATTATAGAAGACGAAGAACAGCTCTGCCGTTCCATGGCAGAAGGACTCCGCATGGACGGATATGAAACAGATACCTGCTTTGACGGGGAAGAGGGACTGGAATTATGTATGACAGAGAATTACGACCTGATCCTTCTGGATCTGAACCTGCCGGGAATTGACGGTCTGGAAATCCTGCGTCAGTTCCGTACCTTCAATACCAATACTCCTGTTCTCATACTCTCCGCAAGAGTACAGATCCAGGATAAGGTGGAGGGTCTGGATCTGGGAGCCAACGATTACCTCACCAAACCATTTCATTTCGAGGAGCTGGAAGCCCGCATCCGCAGCCTTACCCGCCGTAAATTTATCCAGGAGGATGTCTGCCTGAGATGCAGCCGCATTACCTTTGACACACGCACAAGAGAAGCCAGTGTAGATGGCGCGCCTCTGGCTCTCACCAGAAAAGAAAGCTCACTTCTGGAATACTTTCTGCTTCACCGCAACCGGATCATCAGCCCTGAGGAAATGATCGAGCATCTCTGGGACGGCAGCGTAAACAGCTTCAGTAACTCCATCCGGGTGCACATTTCTTCTTTAAGGAAAAAACTGAGAACTGCCCTTGGATATGATCCTATACAGAATAAGATTGGACAGGGATATATTCTGGAAGAATAAAAATCATTCATATCTGTACAATAAATATTTTCAGATTTCAAATACTACTATGTCATTATAATGAAACGAAAGGATTTATCTATGAAATTTTATTCAGAAAAACTTTCCCCCCGCAGGCTCTCTCTCCAGTGGCGGCTCACATTGCTGATCTCCGGGCTGGTTATCACAGCCTGTGCACTGATGTATTTCTTCATCAGCCGTTCTGCTGTGACCGGCCTGGAAGGGATCTCCGACTATGTGGTTCTGGTCACCCCCGATAATTCAAACCCGATCTCCATCAATGTAGATCCAAAAATCCTCATCCCTGATCTGGAAAACCAGATCCAGAATACCAAAAACAATTTTTTGTTCCAGAGCATGATTGCCACAGGTATCATTATTCTTCTCAGCAGTATCTGTACCTGGTTTGTCACCAGAAGAGCCCTGACCCCCCTGCGCAGATTCAGCGACAGGATCCGCCAGGTACAGGCACAGAATCTGTCTGAACCGCTGGAAGTCCCACTCTCAGAGGATGAAATCTCACGTCTGACCAGATCCTTTAATGACATGCTTGCCCGCCTGGACAATGCCTTCTCTGCACAGAAACAGTTTGTGGCAAGTGCAGCACATGAGCTTCGCACACCCTTAGCTGTAATGCAGACAAATCTGGAAGTTTTTTACAAAAAGCCGGAGCACGCACCCCAGGAATACGACAGACTTTTCACCATGCTTCAGGAACAGACCGGACGGCTTTCCCATCTTGCGGAAATCCTGCTGGACATGACAGGTCTTCAAACAGTAGAGCGTTCTGACACTATTTCCCTTGCAGCACTCACAGAAGAGGTTTTCTGCGATCTGGATCCGGTTGCAGAAAAACATCAGGTCCGGCTTATTCAGACAGATGGCGACTGTACTGTTACAGGCAGCTATATCCTTCTGTACCGGGCAGTTTATAATCTGGTTGAAAATGCGATCAAATATAACCGGCCTTCCGGTTCCGTCACTGTAAGCATTCACACTGCAGAGTCTGCAGTCCTGGAGGTAACCGACACAGGCATCGGTATCTCCCCTGAAAATCAGGAAAAAATCTTTGATCCTTTCTACCGTGTGGACAAATCCCGCAGCCGTGCCATGGGCGGTGCAGGTCTGGGGCTTGCTCTTGTAAGCGAGATTGCCAGACAGCACAACGGTCAGGTAAAAGTAACCCAGAGCAGCGAAAAAGGCAGCACCATTGCCCTGATGCTGCCTGTAACACTCCTTTAAATCAACTGACCACTGATTTTTTCTCTTATTTATTTTTTTCCAGAATCTGAATCAGTTTCTGTGTATCTTCCATAGTAGTAGCCCAGCTTGTGGCAAAGCGGATCACAGAGTGTGTCTCATCATACTTCTCCCAGAATCCGAACTCCACATCCTGGGCTATTTCTTTCATTACATCATTAGACACAATACAGAAGATCTGGTTGGTAGGCGTATCCAGAGAAAGCTGATATCCATACTTCTTCAGTGCAGCCTTGATCTGCTCTGCAGCTTCCATTGCAGGTTTGCCGATCCGCAGGTACAGTCCGTCCGTAAACAGCTCACCAAACTGGATCCCGGCGATTCTTCCTTTGGCAAGCAATGCTCCATGCTGCTTGATGATTGTAAAGAAATGAGGAATCCGTCCTTTCTGCGGTATAACCACCGCTTCTCCAAACAATGCTCCGCATTTGGTTCCTCCAATGTAAAACGCATCACTAAATTCAGCCAGATCAGTGAGAGTCACATCGTTCTCCGGACTTGCCAGTGCATAGGCAAGGCGGGCGCCATCCACATAAAGGGGAAGATGATTTTCCCGGCAGACTTTGCTGAGAGCTGCTAATTCTTCTCTGGAATACAGGGTACCATATTCTGTTGGCTGGGAAATATATACCATTCCAGGCATTACCATATGCTCATAGTTGGCATCATCATAGAAATCCTTCACCAGCTTCTCAATCTGCTGTGCAGAGATTTTTCCATCTTTCTGCGGTACTATCAGAACCTTATGTCCACCAAATTCAATGGCGCCAGATTCATGGGTTGCAATATGGCCTGTATCCGCAGCCACAACTCCCTGATAGGATTTCAAAAGTGCATCGATCACTGTGGCATTGGTCTGTGTTCCGCCAACCAGCAGGAATACATCTGCCTCCGGTGCATTGCAGGCTTTTCTGATCTTTTCTTTCGCTTCTTCTGTATATGGATCCTGACCATATCCCACTGTTTTCTCCAGATTCGTCTCCATCAGCTTTTTCATGATCGCAGGATGTGCACCCTCCATGTAGTCACTGGCGAAATATAAACGTGATTCTGTATTTTCCATTTTTATCGTTATGTCCTTTCTACTGCACTATTTGCGCATCTGACTTTTTTATTCATAGCTTCTGTTCTGTACCGGAACGCTATTCATTCTGTAACTCTATTTTTCTTAGCATTTCTCCCATCTGCTCTTCTGGCTTTCACAGATGGAGTTCCACTGACAATTCCCACAGATTTCTTTCCTCTTTCCTGATGCCAGGATTTTCTTTTGAACAATATCTGTAAAATCATCAAATTCCATAATCTGTCCATTCTCCAGGCCACATAAATCCAGTACTGCATTGTCATATGCTTCTACAAGCGAAAAGGAAGAACAACATCCTTTTTCATTATTGGGACAGGCAGAACAAATCTCGTCTGTATCTGCATGAAGCTGTATCTTCGCTCCCTTCTGGAAAATATCCAGCATTTCCTGCATATGTGCGGAAAACCCATCACTGTATCCCTCACCCTTGAAATATGCAAGGCACATTCCATGGTGAGGGCGTAGTGGAATATTTTTTATAAAAGACATCTTTGTACACCCTTCTCCTTAATTTTTTAACATATTGGATACTTTAACACAAAGCGTTTTTATTGACAACTTTTTCTATTTTATAGTTTACAATCCAACAATTCTATATACTGATCGGATTTCATCAGACTTACTTGATAAAATCAAAAAAATCCTTTTTTACTTCTTCTTCATTTACCAGCCTTAGCTACCCTCATATTATAAAGAAAGGTACCCAATGATGCCAGAATAATCAGCACATATCCTGTAAAGCTGTACTTATCCGGAATCTCTCCAAACAGGATAAATCCCAGCATCGTGGCAAAAATAATCTGCGAATAATCAAAAATGGAAATCTTCCCTGCAGGTGCATAGGTGTATGCAGCCGTAATCGTAAACTGTCCACCCGCTGCGAATAATCCTGCCATCAGCAATGTCACAAGCTGCTTCATATTCATGGGTGTGAAATGGAACAACATCCACGGCACAACCGACAAACAGGAGAAAAATGAAAAATAAAACACGATAACCGGTCCCTTCACTCCGTGAGTTCCCAGTACACGCACCATCGTATAGGCAATTCCTGCCCCCAGTCCACCGCAGACTCCTATCAGTGCCGGAACAAGTGCCGCATTCTGAAATCCCGGTTTCACTACAAATAAACATCCTATAAACGCCAGCGCAACACACGCAGCCTGCACCGGTCTGATCTTTTCCTTTAACAAAAGGAATGAAAAAATAATCGCAAAAAACGGAGACAACTTATTCAGTATCGATGCATCTGCCACCAACAGATGATCAATGGCATAAAAGTTACACAGAATCCCCAGTGTCCCGCACACACAACGCAAAATCAGCGGTCCCCAGTATTTCTTATCCACCTTCGGCACTGTACGATTCTTACAGAGAATCGCCGCTGCAAACACCGCCGCCACCAGATTCCGGAAGAAACTCTTCTCCACAGACGGCAGATCACCTGCCAGACGCACACTCACATTCATACAAGCAAAGAAAAACGCCGACAGGATGATCATTATCATACCCTTTATGTAATTTTCCTGTTTCATCAGATTTAACCTGCCTTTCTGTCCATGCAGACAGCTTCTTTTTATCATATGCTGTCTGTCATCTACCTGTTAATCATAGCACGGACAATCGTTTTAGTACAAATAGATTTTTTATTTCAATTCGTCCTAAACCATGATATACTATAAGAGCTGTCGAACCTCCAGCAGAAAGGAGGTGAGTTTCATGGAAGAAATTCTCGTCACATTTCTTGTCTCTGTTTTAGCAGGCGTAGTTAGCTACTACATATGCAAATGGCTGGACGGCAGACGCTAGACAGCAACAGCCCAAACGGAACAGCTCACCGTAACGAGCAAGAAAGCCCTCAGAGCTGCAACTCTGAGGGCTTTTGTTTCTTTAGTTCGCTTCATGGAATCTCGTCACATTCCTTAGCTACTGTTAGTATATGCTGAAAAAAATAAAAAGTCAACTTAAAAATAATATTAGGTAGTGTAAATTTACTGTAGGAAATTTACACTGCTTTTACATCCCATTGACTTTTCCAAAAGCTTGTGTTACTCTAAAGCGTGTTTGAAAAATTGTAACGCACATCTTGCGTAAAGCATTTTTCAAATACGCTCTAACAAAAGAAAATCTGCATAATGGATAATAACAACGGGAGCCTGTGTGACAAGCTGAGAGGAAGATTGATCTTCGACCGCACCTGATATGGATAATGCCAGCGTAGGGACTGTATTTGTATATTAAAATCTGCCAGTGTGTTATTCCGGCAGATTTTTTTGCAGGATTTTATCTGCTTCCTGCACAACTGATAATGTCTGCTTCGGCAGACCAAATCTTCATTTCAAGGAGGTTCATTATTATGAACACAGACAGATCAAAAACACTCAGAATGGTCATGCTCGCCATGATGGTTGCCATCGGCGTTGTCATCTCACCTATTTTGAGAATCGAGGGTATGTGCCCTACTGCACACCTGATAAACATCGTCTGTTCCGTACTTCTGGGACCGTGGTATTCATTGCTTTGTGCCACTCTCATCGGAATCATCCGAATGATGTTTATGGGTATCCCGCCACTTGCACTGACAGGTGCCGTATTCGGCGCATTTTTATCAGGCGTTTTCTACCGCGCTTCTCATGGAAAGATTATCTGCGCAGTGATCGGTGAAATCTTCGGAACCGGTATCATCGGCTCTCTGGTTTCCTATCCTGTAATGGCATTTCTTATGGGCAGAAGCGGACTGAACGCATTTTTCTATACACCAATGTTTCTGGCAGCAACCTGCATGGGCGGCACCATTGCCTATTTCTTCCTGAAGGCCTTAAGTCACGCAGGAATGCTTGCCAAATTTCAACAAAGCCTTGGAGCAAAAGTATATGACCGTAAATCAGACAAATCCCAGACAACTGACCAGAGCAGCCCAACCGCTGATTCACTGCATCACTAATCCAATTTCTATTCATGACTGCGCTAATATTATTCTGGCGGCCGGAGGCCGCCCGATCATGGCAGAACATCCTGCTGAAGTAGCTGAGATCACCAGCCATGCTCAGTCACTGGCACTGAATCTTGGAAATATCACCGATGCGCGTATGAAATCCATGCCTGAATCTCTGAAAATCGCTGCCAGTCTCCACATACCTGTTATGCTTGATCTGGTAGGAACCGCCTGCAGCAATCTGCGCTATGAATTTGCGCAGAAGCTTATGAACATCCACATGCCTGAACTCTTAAAAGGAAATATGTCTGAACTTCTTGCCATGTCCGGACAGACCGCACATGCAATCGGAATTGACGCAGGCGTACAGGATGTGCTTACAGATGCCAATCGTTCCCATCTGAAAGAACTGTTCCAGGAAAAGGCTTCCCAGTGGAATACCACACTTCTTATCACAGGCAAGGAAGATATGATCGTCTCTGCCAGTAAGTGTGAATTTATTACAAACGGTACTCCTGCCATGTCACAGATCACAGGAACCGGATGTATGCTTGGAATGATCTGTGCCACCTATCTGGCAGTTACAGACCCATTTACAACGGCCCTGTCAGCAGCCAGAGAATTTGGCACAGCAGGAGAAAGAGCAGAGAAAAACAGCTCCGGCCCCGGAAGCTTCCAGACAGAGCTGTTCGATCAGTTTTACAATCTTTTATAAAAAAGTTCCCGTCAGACAATATGGACAAATTTCTTCCATATTATCTGCGGGAACTTTTTTATGCTATTTCCGCACTGCGCATCTTTCCCAGTTCTCGTCTCGCAAACACAATTGCCAGCACAAATGCCGCTGCATCTGCGATCGGTCCTGCATACATCACTCCATCAATTCCCATAAACAACGGGAAGATAATGATCAATGGCAGAAGAAAAATCACCTGCCGTGTCAGAGACATTACAATACCCAGCTTCGCCATACCGATAGAAGTAAAGAAACCGGAAGATACCGGCTGGATACCGTTTGCAAAAGTCATAAACATAAATATTTTCAAGTAGCGTTCTGCAAACTGAAAATACAGCTCACTTCCTGTTCCGAAGATACCCACGATCTGGTGTGGAAATATCTGGAAACAGAAAAAAAATATCGTTGCAATTACTGTACAGGCAGTTACAGAATAACGGTATGCCTGTCTTACTCTGTCATATTTCTTTGCTCCGTAATTAAATCCCCAGATTGGCTGACTGCCCTGAGAAATACCAATACAGATTGCCATAAACACCATATTGACTTTGGAGATAACACCTACACAGGCAATGGGAATATCACTTCCATATACGGAATTTGCTCCATAATAACGCAGAATATTATTTAATACAATCTGCACGATCGCCATGGCAATCTGATTAATGCAGGATGCAAGTCCCAGAGAAATAATTGCTTTAAGATATGACAGCTTTGGTTTCAGCATCCCACCGGACAGATACATTTTGCGGAACTTACAGAAGTACACAATTACCAGAACTCCGGAAGCAACCTGTCCGATCACTGTTGCCCATGCAGCACCCTTAATTCCCCATCCGAATCCAAAAATAAACAGCGGATCCAGAATAGTATTGATGATCGCACCTATCATAATACAGACCATAGAATAAGTCGGACTTCTGTCTGCTCTGACCACATGATTCCCGCCGACAGACAAAATATAAAATGGAAGTCCAAATGCAGTAATACCTGTATAATCAACAGCATAAGGCATAACATCTGCAGTTGCCCCGAACAATGTCAGAAGTGGTTTCAGGAACATCAGTACAATCACAGCAAGTATCAGACCACTGATTGCCAGTGACGACAACGCAGTACCTGCAATCCCGCTGGCTTTCTTCTCCTGTCCTGCCCCCATTTCCAGATTATAATTTGATGCACCGCCAATTCCCAAAAGCAATGCCAGCGCAGTTGCGACCGTTGTAACAGGAAACGCCACATTTGTAGCTGCATTTCCCAGCATCCCCACACCCTGGCCAATAAAAATCTGATCCACGATATTGTACATCGCACTGACCAGCATACTGATGATCGCAGGAATCGCAAACTTCGCGATCAGTCCACCCACGGGTGCTGTACCCAGCGGATTCTGTGCCTGCGAATTTATTTCCTGCGTACTTTGGTTACTTTTTCCCAAATAAACTCTTTCCTCTCTTTACATATTTGACACAATTTCTATCCCTGATAAATAATAACACACTTGTAGGAATAACTTTTATTATGCCGTTTCTTTATGCCGTATTATTTACTTTAACATTTATTCTCCTTCTCTGCAACGAAAAAGCAGGGGATTTATTGCATCCGTCAATAAATCACTCCTGCTTCTATTCTTAATGCCATCACTTTATGAACATTTTATATTTATTTTTCATACAAATCCTCTGATATTTTCTATACCTCCTCCAGACAAAACAGTCTAGCACTAACCGGATTTGGAAATTCTACGGTTAACTCTCCAGCCTCTTTATTCCACTTATAATTACATGGTTCTGCTTTCGGATAACCACATACCACTTTCAAATCCTGACCTTTTCTGTGCTCAACAGGAATTGTTGCAAAAGCAGTCTGACTGTTTCTTCTCCATACAGCCACATAATCTTTCTTACCTGCATTCAATCCCATGCTCACCCACGGATCGCGATATTTAGAAAGACCTAATGGCCAGAACGGTACTGCATTCTTGATATCTACACGGATTGTTTTATAATATGAGATTGCCTCTTTTACAAGATCAAATCTTTCCTGACTCAGATTTACCAGATGACCGCTCTGATGGATTCGAAGTAGTATTGCATTAACCATATTGAAAATTACTTCTTCCTTATCACCTTCAGTCAGAGGATAAGACCAAATAGCAGCCTGCTCGGGCGTTAATGCCATTGGAGAATTTGCTGCGATTGTAGCATATCTTATATAGTCTTCCTGGTCACTGGTAGACTGAATGCTGTAACGTGAAAGCATTGCATAATCCATTCTCAGACCACCGCTTGAACAATTCTCAATAACCAGATCCGGATATTTTACAAAAATCCCATCCAGCCATTTCAGGTATGCACGGTTATGACCAAGAAGTCCATCACCTGCACTGTCCGCGTTCAGTTCTGTTCCAATTCCCGGTTCAATGTTGTAATCCATCTTAATATATCCAACGCCATATTCATTTACAAGACGATCGATAACTTCTGTTGCATGAGCAATAACTTCTGGATTACGGAAATCAAGCTGATATCGGCTTCTGTCATAAACCTTTTTTCCATGTCTCATAAAGTACCAGTCATCCGGAACCTTATCTGCTTTCGGGCATTTGATTCCCATAACTTCAAGTTCCAGCCATACTCCAGGGACCATTCCTTTCGAACGGATATAATCCATCACTTCTTTTAAGCCGCCCGGAAATCTTTCTTTGGATGGCAGCCATTCTCCAACACCATCCCACCAGAATCCTGCTGAATACCATCCACAGTCAACACAGAAATATTCGCAACCCGCTTCTTTTGCTTTATCAATCAGCGGAAGTTCTTTTTCTGTCGTAGGGTCTCCCCACAGACAATTCATATAGTCGTTAAAGATTACCGGAAGTTTCTCATTATCTTCATTCTTTCTTCTGATAGCACGACGATATTTTGTAAGTTCTCCTGCTGCCTCTTCCACATCTCCACATGCAGAACCGACACTTACCGGAACACTTGCAAAAGTATCACCCGGTTTCAAATTCTTCCACCAGTGAGACTGATGTTCTGTGGGGCCGGATAACTGCAAATACATATGTCCATCCTGATCACTGATTTCCCAGTACCAGGAACCATTCTGCTCAATCTGCCAGAACAGAATAGAATCTGTTTCTTTATTCTTCAGGCATCCCATAGGAAGATAATTCTTAGTAGACCAGTTTCCGGTATTTCCAACACTGATTGTCTGAGAAGAACGTCTTACTTTATCCGGCTGTGAAATAGACATACCTAGCTGATCCATACTGAAACGATTCCAGATTAATTCCTTCTGCCATGCATTGCGTGCAATCAGAACTTCCAGTTTTTCATCAGTACTTAAAAGACCTTCTTTGTCAATACCAAGCAATGCAAAAGAAGATACATACTCAACTCCCAGATCTTCTTCTCCATTATTTTTTAACTCTGTCCAGCTTCTGATCACAGAGATTCCATCATAGAACTGAATATTACTGCATACTTCCAGTCCTGTAGGTTTATCTTCCATAAGGATCTCAAGTTTTCTTCCTGTCTCGTTTCGATAATCTTTCATATCTTTATATTTCAGGCGATAGCCAGGAGCAGTATAAGTATACTTTGTTCCATGGCGTTCACCCGGACGGTTTAAACCTGAAAGCAACACTTCTACCGGTCTGAAAGAAGCTGTTCCTTCACAGGAATTAATATCATTTTCATCAAACGGTAAGTTTGAAAAATGTAATAACTTAATCTCATTCTCATCTGTGATCTCATAGACCATGTTTAAATTATTTTCTTTAATTTCAATTCTCTTCATGATGTCTCACCAATACTTTCTTCTCTAAACTTATTCTCAATTTGCATCAACCTTTGACAGAACCACTCATTAAGCCTGCAAGGAAATATTTCTGCAGGAACAGGAAAATGATAGTTACCGGAATTACCGCGATAACAGATCCGGCCATCAGACCACCCCAGTCAATAGTATTTGCACCTTTGAATAACATGATCGCCGGTGTCAGTGTTCTGTATTTATCTGTAGAGATAAAGATGTAACCAAACATAAACTCGTTCCATGCATTAATAAATGCATATAATCCGGTAGAAATCAGACTTGGAACAGATAATGGTAAAATAATCTTGAAAATCGTCTGTGCTTTTCCACATCCGTCAATCTCAGCCGCCTCTTCCAGTGCCATCGGTACAGTATCGAAGAAACTGCTCATCATAAACGTACACAGCGGTATAACGAAAGTTGTATATGCCAGAATCAGACAAAGGTAAGTTTCCAGAATATGGAATTTCTGCATGATCATATATAACGGAACCAACAGAAGAACACCAGGGATCATCTGAGACAACATCATTGCAAAGTTGGAAACCTTTACAAGTTTCTGTTTATAGTAACGACTTAATGCATATCCTGCCATTACAGCAATTACCATAGAAAGTCCACAGGCAATTACAGATACGATAAAACTGTTCTTAATATAATTTATAAACCCTGCCTGGAACAGTACCTTCTTAAAATTCTCCAACGTAGGTGCATGAATCACAAAAGAAGGAATCGCCGTACGAATCTCGTCTTTTGGCTTAAATGCTGAAATCACCATCCAGATAAATGGGAATACACAATATATGGCAATTATAATAAGAAGAATATATGAAACGGTTTTTACAATCGTTTGATTTTTTTTATTCAACATATTTCCTTTTCCTCCTTTTAGCTTAAATCATCACTGATTTTCATTCTCTTTCTGTAATAGAAAAGGAACATAATAAACATCGCAGTAAACATCATCGTTGACAATGCAGACGCAGCGCCAACATCAAAGGTCTTCATTGAATACCTGTAGATCATGATTGGAAGTGTCTCTGTTGCATAGTTCGGTCCTCCCTCTGTCATAACCCAGATAAAGTCGAAGTTAATTGCAGTCCAGATAATATGAATAAATACAATTACAAGCGATACAGATTTCAACTGTGGTAAAGTAATTTTGAAAAATCTTGTAAACATTCCAGCACCATCTACTGCTGCCGCTTCATTCAAATCTGCTGGAATAGACTGCATTGCAGACAGGAATGAAATTGTATAATACGGGAAAGATCTCCAGATATTTACAAAAATTACAGTTGCCATTGCATATCTGGAATCACCAAGAAAATTAATCTTTTCAGAAATAAGTCCCACTTTCAGAAGCAGGTAATTGATAATACCAAAGTCTGGATTTAACATCCAGTCCCATGTCATACCTGCAACGATAATCGGAACCAGCCATGGGATAAATACTAAAGTACGGAAGATTGCTCTTCCTTTAAATTTCTGATTCAATAAAACTGCAGTAAGCATACCCATAATATATTCACCAGCTACAGAAAATACTGTCCAGAAAATTGTGTTTCTTATTGCCTGTGCAAAGTGTTCATCTGATACTACTTTCTTAAAGTTATCCAGACCGGCAAAACCTGTCATACTCTTATTGATCAGATGTACGTGTGAAAAAGCATCATGAAGAACCTTTCCCAGAGGATATGCAATCAGGCAGGCAAGGAAAATAAGAGCCGGCAGTAACATAACCAAAGCATATCTTCTTGCCTGCTGATCTCTTGTCAGTTTTCCGTCCGTTTTTTTCAGTAATTTTGACATATATAGCCTCCTATCTAAACATTTTCAGATAAGAAAAGCTGGAATGCTTTCACATCCCAGCATTTCTTTTAAAACGTTTATTCGCTCAGTTCACCATTTTCCTGTAAAGATGCATTTACTGCGTCACTCAGCCAGGAAGCTGCTTCTTCTGCAGTTTTACCTTCCTGAAGGACCTTAGCAATAGAATCTACCATTGCCTGATTGATTCCGCTTAATGTTACAGGAGGGAATGTTACACCTGTGTCAGCCAGTGCGGAGAAGTCTTTACTCCATTTGGAATCTGTAGATACGTCAGAACGTGGGGATCTGTCAGCAAATGCTGCTTCCTGCCATTCTTTGCTGCAGAATGCTGTTGCAAGATCAAATGCTTCGTCCTTGTTCTCGCTGCCTTCCATAACAAACATTGGTTTACACTCCATGTATGTAGCAGGCTGTCCATCAGCCGGGTATGGAATCGGAGCTACAGATACATCACCCATAGTGTCCGGGTTAGAGGATTCTCTCTCAGCAAGCCAGTTACCAGTTACATATGTTGATGTGATTCCTGTTGCAAAGTTTTCATCAGTTTCTTCCCATCCCCAGTTTTTAGCACTGGAATCGATAATCTTGTTATCAATCAGATCCTGATAGAACTGGAATACTTTTGTTGCTTTTTCAAGTTCATCTTTATTGTCATTCCATGTGTTTTTGTATTTTCCATCGTCCTGTGCAGACGCGATTTCCAAACCGTACTGTGCAAGATAAACCAAGAGTTCCTGAGAAGCACGAACGCCTGTGCATGCAATCTCTGTCAGATATTTATCATTATTATCATAGTAATCTGACTGAGCAAGTAAATCTTCCCATGTCGCAGGAATTTCGATACCAGCTGTTTTCAGATCGTCATCATGTACCAGATATGCGCGAACTGTCATTTCATATGGGATGCCAATAACTTTGTTATCAATTGTCATTGCATTTACAACAGAATCTGAAAGAGCATCTTTATCTTCCCATTCATTGAATTTATCTGTAAGGTCAGCTACGATTCCCATGTTGTAGAATTCACCAACATATTCCGGAAGTCCCCAAATCAGATCTGGTACATTTCCACCAGCTGCAGCTGTCAGGATTTTTTCATGAAGCATATCATAGGTGAAGTTTGTCTGGTTCACAGTATTTCCTGTTTCCTCTTCCCATTTCTGGATCATTTCCTGACTTGCTTTTTCTGTGTCAGCGCCCTCTGTCCAACAAGTCCATAATTCAATTGTTTTTCCGCCGTCTTTTGCAGATACACTTACCGGTGCCATCATCGTTCCCACCATTGCTGCAATCATAATTGCGGATACTACTTTCTTAAACATTCCTTTTCCTCCTTGTTTGTTTTTAGTGATTCGGTATATTTCATACGATGTTTATAGCATACCATTTGTATATTTACAACAATTTTGGAGGGACATCCAAATAATACCACTCTTTTCAATTAAAAACCCCACGTAAAATCATCTGTGGTTCTTCTTATATTTCGCAGGACTGTATCCATAAAAATCTCTGAATTTGTCCGTAAAAGTACGCACATCCTTATAGCCAACTTGACTGGCAAGCTCATAGGTTTTCATGTTTGTTTCCATCAGATACTGTAATGCTTTTTTCATTCTGACTTCCAGCAGATATGCCTTAAAATTCTCACCTGTTTCCTTCTTGAAAAAGGCACTGAAATAATAAGGATTCATATAAACCATCTGTGCCATTTTTTCCAGTGTAATGTCTTCACTGAAGTGTTCCGAAATATATTCTTTTACTTTAAAAATGGAATCATTCTCCTGGTTTCCTTTGCAAAATACACATTCATTTACAAACCGTTCCATAATACTCTTAAATTTTTTCTTCAGGTCTTCATATGTATTTTGTCCTCTCAGTGCTTCTACTTCTCTTTCCAGTTTCTTCCTGTTTTCCTCATCAATTACTTTACATTCCAACAGATCATGACATACATTCATCGCCAAGATAACACATCTGCTTTCCACTGCATAACAGCTTCCATAATGAAGATTCCTTATAATTTTCAGACTTTCGTCAAAAGAATCCTTCCAGTTTTCATCATGTCCTAATATTTTCTGAGTCAGCTCTTTACACTTCTTTTCAAACTCTTCAAAAGAATAATTATATACTCTTTCTACGCTTTGATAATAAATCGTTTCTTTCTGAGTAAAATAGTAAATACCAGCAGAGAATTTAGCAGTTTTATAAAGATATTCCACCTTATCTGCCTGCGTTGTAATTTCCCCGATTCCTGCTATCAATTCTACTCCATATTTCCCATAAACGATTTCTCTGATTCTGGAAATAATTGTTTCGGTTTCATTCTGCAAGTCTGTAGAATATAATACCAGGATGATAGTGCTACTATTTTCACTTCTTTTGGTTACAAATCCATTCCTGTTTTCTTCCAGATATTCTTCAATCTCCTTAAAAACTGCAAATCTCATTAATTCAAAACGGTTACTGTCCTGAATTCTCTGTACCAGATCACCTTTCAGCACAAAGCAGACACCTGCAAAATATTTCCCTTCATTCAATAATTCTTTTGAAACATGCAATTTTCTTTTTTTTCTTTTTACCGGAAAATTATTAATCTCTTTAAAAACGTTCTCTACATTTTGCTGTTCAATCTTCCAGACTGCCTCTGGCTGTTCCTGAACAATCTGATCCTTTGCCCTGTTGATTGCATTTTCCAGTTCTTCTACAGAAACAGGCTTTAGAAGATAGTCCACTGCCCCATATGTTACAGCCTCTTTTGCATAGGAAAACTCTTGAAATCCACTCAGAAAAATAACCTTTGTTTTCAGCTTACGTTTATTTATTTCTTTTAAAACATCCAGTCCTGTCTTTTCCGGCATACTAATATCCGATATAATAATGTCTGGTTCCAGAGTATCCAGCAGATTCAAAAGTTGTTCTCCATCTTCAGCCTCCCCGACAACCTCCGTGTCCATCTTTCCCCATTCCATCATCTTTTTCAGACCACGTATAATTAGTGGTTCATCATCCGCAATGATAATTCGGTACATCTTAAACATCCTCCCAGATTAATGGCAGCCAGTATTTTACAATGGTGCCCATTCCTTCATATGCATCAATTTCCAGTCCGTACTCATTTCCGTACAAATGTTTAATACGGTCAGAAACATTTTTGACTCCTATGCTCATTCCTTTAATATCCTCTTCTGCTATTCTGGCATCACTCTTTAATAGTGCCTGAACTTCTTCCAGCCTTTCTTTATTTATTCCCACGCCATTATCCATAACTGTAATCTCAAGAAAATCCATATTTTGTTTCGCCTGTACTACAACCTCTCCAGGTCCTTTATTCGGACGCAACCCATGCTTGACAGCATTCTCAACAACCGGCTGAATAATCAGATGCGGTACTCTGCATTTCCATAATTCCTTTGGTATTTCCACACTCAGAGAGAATCGGGAATCGTACCGCACTTCAATCAGTTTAAAGTAATTGGAAATACATGCGATCTCCTGCTGCAAAATAACCATATTGCCGGTTGTCCCGATCAGATATTTTAACTGCCCGGACAAACTGTCGATCATAGTAGCCACCAGCATGTCATCGTTTGTGATTGCAGACATTCTTATGACATCCAATGTATTATACAAATAGTGTGGCTGGATCTGTCTTTTCAGTGCTTCCAGTTCTGCATCTCTCTGTCTGATTTCCGCAACGTATGCCTTCTGAACATATTTGTTCAGATTTTCAGCCATCTGATTCATTCCATTTCCAATATCCTGAAACTCATCATTTGAATCAATATGTACTCTTGCATCCAAATCACCCTTTTCAATACAGCTCATGGTCTCTTTCAGCATCTGTACAGGTTTATTTAGTTTCTTTGAATAATACATATACACAAGCGCCAATAAACTTACTCCAATCACGATCAACAGCATTGTTGTATTTCTTATCATCTTGTAGGCACCTTCAATCGTTCCTGGTATTACCCTGTCAATAACAAGCCAATTTGTACCATCAACCTTCTGATATACAAGACATTCATTTTTCTGCTCCAGATATCCACTTTCCTTATTTTTCATAGCATCCAGGAGAATTCCATCATTTTGAGCATTTATTCCTTCATACTGTTTCTGTGAATGATAAATATATTTTCCTGAAGCAGAATCTACTACATATATTTCATGGTTTGTTCCATAACTTTCCTGTGTCAGCATCTTTTTTAAATAATCCGCCGAAATATCAATAAACAACGTCCCCAGAACTTCTGATCCTGCTTTTCGGATTGTAGCTGTATTCATAATATTTCTGTAAATTGTAAAATCATTTTTCTGTGAATTTCTATAATATTTTGTTTCATGAGTGGACATGATCTGTACATTTCTGGAACCTATCAGATAATGACTCTTATACCATTCCTGCATTTCCTGTTCATCGATCAGCAATTCCGGCGCTTTCATAGAAGAATACATTTTTCCATCCGGAGTAACAAAAAATACATGATCAATTGCCTCATTCATATACAGGATTGTCCGAAGAATTTTTGTAATCATTGCATTCCTCCCTGTTTCAGACATTCCCGTATCTTCAAACAACTCATAAAAATAATCATAATCAGAAACACTACTCTTATAAATATATTCCGTATCATCCGCAATTTCGGTTATAAGATCCGAAATATTCTTTGCCATAATCTGATCTGTCATAGAAAAATTTCCAAGAATATTTTCATACATCGTATTTGAATATACATTATAGATCAGCATTCCCATGAGCAAAAAAGGAATCAAACCCATAAACAGAAACATAATTACCAGTTTTGCGTAGAAACTCCTGAATCTGATCTGTGGTTTTTTCATAAAAATTACTCCTCCTGTGCCTCTCTGTCCCATGCCTGATCTATTTCTTCAGCAGTCTTTTCTACCGTATATTCTCCTGTATACAGTTCTTTTAATATCTTGTTGACATCAGTCAGAAAAGACGATGCTGTTCCCTGCATTCCCAGATACACTGTATTCTTATCTGCATATCTGTAATCTTTCAGAAGTTTCTGCTGAGCAGAAGGTGCCGGATAAATAATCGCCTCCTTCGTTACCGGAAGCCCATACATTCCCTGTATCATACTTCTGTAATTTTCTTTTGTGTAAAAAAATTTCAGAAACCTCTGTGCAGCCTCTTTTTTTCTGGTATCTTCTGTACATGTCTCTGACAATGCCCAGTAAGCATTATTTCTCGTCAAAGCCGTAAGATGTCCATTGTCATTTCCCAGAAAAAACCATCCCAGACGATAAGTTACCGGATCCTGATTTTCTGGAATTTCCTCTCCCAGAGGAGTTTTATCCGATTCTGTAGACATTGGATATGCATCTATTATCTTGGTAAAAAGCCAAGGTCCCGCATATATCATTGCAAACTGATTTTCCGTCATTCTGGTTACAATCTGGTTCTCTGTCATATTTTCCGAATCTTCCAGAATATATCCTTTTGAAAAAAGTTCCTTTAAGTCTTCTAACATATGTATGGATTCTGCACTTGTAAATTTCACGCTTCTCTCTTTTCTCATTTCCAACCAGTCCGGATTCTCTTCCATAATATCTTTCTGGAAGAAATAATTAAGCCAGTATGTCATATTTTCTTCCTGATTACCGCCAATTGCCAATGGACAAATTCCTTCTGCCTTCAACGTATCACAAATCTGAATAAATTCTTCATAAGAATCCGGTATTTCCAGATCATATTTTTTAAATATATTTTTGTTATAAATTACACCATTTGTGGTCGCGTATATCGGCAGACCATAACTCTTTTTATTAATCACAATCACATTGGTCACCATATTGCTTACCTCCGCATCAATTGCCCCCAGCTTTCCCGCATCAGCAAACGCATCAACATTTTCCAGCTCAAAAATATCAGGAAATTCGTCCAGTGCCTCCTTTACCTTAAGTTCATTTTCACAATTTGCTTCTCCTGAATTTTCTGTGTTAATAATAATGTTAGGGTTCTGTGCCATAAACTCATCGCATAAAGTTTCTATCGCTGCCACCCATGTTACATCTGAACCAGAATACAAAAGTGAAAGTTCAACTATATCCTCTATACTTTCACTGTCTTCTGCCTTTACCTCTTTCATATTTGCACTCCCGATTAAGCTTCCTATAAGAATCACAATAAAAAACATATATTTTTTTATTCTCATTTACATAATCTCTCCCTTTAAATCTCTATCATTTTCAAGACTATATCTGATGTTTCTGGTGTCAGTTGTCATATTTCGTGCATGAAGTCCCCTATATGCAGACGGTGTAAGTCCATAAAATTTTTCAAAAGTATAAGAAAAATGCTGTCTGCTGTTATACCCGGAAGCAAATGCAATATCCGTAATTCCAAAACTACTATTGCAAAGCAGAAATATTGCCTGCTCCAATCTTTTCTGGTTTATATAATGATTGATCGTACATCCTATCTTGTCTGTAAACAATGCCTGAAGATATGATTTGTTAATATCCACATATGCCGCAATCTCTGGTATGCTGATTTCTTCCAGAAAATGTTTATCTATATAATCACAAGCTTTTTTCAAATAGATAACTCCTTGTGTGTTTTTCTTTAAGCTTATACAATATGTTAATTCTACCATCGTTCTACTGAACAGAAGTCCAAAAAGGAACTCCTGATCATCCACCTTATTCTGGCTCTTCTGAAGATAAGACAGTAAATCTTTTATTGCATATCCCAGATTTCTTCCATCATTTGCAGCGATATATCCCTGTGGCATCTGAAAACATTTCTGAAAATCCCGAATCTTCTCAAGCAAAATTTCTGCCTCCACTGCCGTTTCTTCTGAAGTCAGCGCAAACTCCAGATTCAATACAGAACACGGCCTCCCTTCTGTAATTTCCAGTTGATGCTGTACTCCGGGCAAAATATAAATAAACTCACCAGATTTCATTCGTAACCATTCATTCTGACAAAAAATCCTGCATTCTCCTGACGTTACATACATAATTTCAAAACTCTCATGAATATGACATTTCATATGATATTTTGACAACGATAATGCATAAAATGCAGTTACTTTAAAATACTGTTTCTCTCTTTGAAATATTCGATACATGCCCAACTCTCCTTGTGTACCAATAAGTTGATTTCCTGAACAATCTCGCATCTATAACAATCCTAACACATTTTTTTGCTTTTTTACATCCCACCCAAAAATTAAATGCGATAATATCTTGCATTTTATTATACAGCCGATAATAACTGTCACCAAACTTTTTAATAAACTATATACTGTAAAAAACACAGGAGGGATTTTTATATGAGTTTTAAAATTGCATTTATTGGTGCAGGAAGTCTTGTATTTGCCAGAACATTATTTACAGATATTATATCTGTACCTGAATTTCACGATATCGAAATTGCCTTCACCGACATTAACCCGGACAATCTGGAAAAGACAAGAGAATTATGTCAGAGAGATCTGGACGCAAACAATATTCCAATCAAAATTGAAGCAACAACCAATCGTCGTGACGCCTTCAAAGATGCACGTTATATTGTTAACTGTGTGCGTATCGGTGGACTTGAAGGATTTGAAACAGATGTAGAGATTCCATTGAAGTATGGAGTAGACCAATGCGTAGGGGATACCTTATGTACTGGTGGAATTATGTATGGACAACGTGTTATCGCAGAAATGCTGAACTTTTGTAAAGACATTCGTGAAGTTTCCGAACCTGGAGCAATCATGCTGAACTATTCCAATCCAAACGCAATGGCTACATGGTCCTGTAACAAATATGGAAAAGTCCGCACTATCGGACTTTGTCATGGCGAAATTCACGGAGAACAGCAGATTTCAGAAGTTCTTGGTATTCCAAGAGAAGAGCTGGATGTCATCTGTGCCGGAATCAATCACCAGACCTGGTACATTTCTGTAAAACATAATGGAGAAGATATGATTCCTAAACTTCTGGCAGGATTCGAAGCGCATCCTAAATTCAGTCAAGAAGAAAAAGTCCGCATTGATATGTTAAAACGTTTCGGATACTATTCTACCGAATCCAATGGACATCTCTCCGAATATGTAGCCTGGTACCGCAAACGCCCTGATGAAATCAAAGACTGGATTAATCTTGATAACTGGATAAACGGCGAAACTGGTGGATACCTCCGTGTTACACGAGAAGAACGTAACTGGTTTGAAACAGATTTCCCGAAGATTCTGGCAGAACCAGCAAAAAAATTAGATGGTTCTGAACGAAGCAAAGAACACGCTTCTTATATTATTGAATCTCTGGAAACAGGACGTCATTACAGAGGACACTTTAATATTATGAATGAAGGATGCATCACAAATCTTCCATGGGAATCGGTAGTTGAAGTTCCCTGTTATGTAGATGGAAACGGAATCAGCATTCCTAAAGTAGGTGACCTTCCACTTGGCTGCGCAGCAGTATGCTCACAATCAATCTGGGTACAAAAGCTGGCAATTGAAGCTGCAGTTCATGGCGATGTACAGCTTCTGAAACAGGCAGCTATGATGGATCCACTGACAGGTGCTGTATGCAACCCACCTGAAATCTGGCAGATGATTGATGAAATGCTGGTCGCTCAGGAACAATGGCTTCCACAGTACACAGAAGCAATCAAAGCGGCCAAAGAACATCTTGCAAATGACCCGCTGATTCCAACAAAAGATTACCATGGTGCTGCAAGGCTCCGCGAAAAAACCCCTGAAGAAGTAGCCGCAGAACGCGATGCACGTAAAATCACAGCCTGATTTTTCCAGAATGCTAATATACGAAAAATATACAAAATACAGCATGCTTATTAATACATATATCCTTCTAAATACAAAAGCTGACACATTCATCTGTGCCAGCTTTTTGTATTTTATCTGTAAATTTATATCAAATAATTCCCTGTCACTTCTCAGAAACAATTTATACTGTTTCTAATACTGGCAAAGCCCTGCCCTATGCATATTGCATTTTTTAACCGAATCAAGTAAGTCCCCTGCTTCAATTGCAAATATCCGCTTGACTTGAAACGTATGACTTACTTATTTTTAATCAGTCTATAGCAATTAAAACAGGAAACTTTCTCAGTTCAGCTAAAATCTCGTACGTTTATTCACATATTTCGCCTTATACTTAGAATAAACAATCGTCTGATCCTTATACAATCCATAATATCCCGAAGCCGCATAGCTGATAGAAACCGCAATCAGATAAAAGGAAACGCCCTTAAATCCAAACATCTCAAATGCGATCAGAATCGATGTAATCGGGCAGTTCGTTACTCCGCAGAATACTGCTGCCATTCCACATGCCGCGCATATAGACGGGGAAAGTCCCAGCCAGTTTCCCATCATACATCCAAAAGTAGCTCCTATACAGAACGAAGGAACAATCTCCCCGCCACGGAACCCTGCACGCATCGTCAATGCTGTCAGAACTAATTTCCAGAAGAAGTCCAGAGGTCTTGCCTGTCCTTCCTCCACTGCCTTCTCAATCAGCTCTGCACCTGCGCCCATATAATCTGAAGTTCCCAGAAGTAATGTAATTCCAATCACCAGACAGGATCCCACAACTACACGCACATATGGATTCTTAAACCACCTTCCATATGCTCCGGCAACTCCATTCAGCACCATACAGAATACAATACTAATCACTGCACATCCAACAGCGATAGCACCCATTTTCAAACCCGTTTCAATAGTCAGCTTCGGAATATCCACTACATGAAAAGTCTCCGGTGTAACTCCCATTCCTGCCGCAAATCCGGATGCAACCAGGGAAGCAATCATACAGGGCATCAAAGCTGTATAATACATCACTCCTACACTGACTACCTCCAGTGCAAAAACAGCCGCAGCCATCGGTGTTCCAAACAATGCAGAGAATGCTGCACTCATACCACACATAACAATTACATGTCGGTCTTCCTCATCCAGATGAATCCAACGTCCAAGCTGATTGGCAATACTTCCACCAAGCTGTATTGCCGCACCTTCACGTCCTGCAGAGCCACCTGCCAGATGCGTAAGTGCTGTAGAAATGAAAATCAGAGGTGCAGATAAAATCGGCACATCGTCCTGTGATCTCACAGTAGAAAGCACCTGATTCGTACCTCCATCATCCTTACCAAATTTCTCATACAGGTATACAATAATTAAGCCCATCACCGGAAGCAGATAGAACATCCATTCATTTTCTTTCCTGCAATTTGTCACACTCTTCAGCACAAAAGAAAACAGTGTACTCGCCGCTCCTGTAATACATCCTACAAGTACCGCGATCATCAGCCATTTTACAAGATTTCCCACATCACGCTGAATCTCACTACTATAATATTGAAGCTTTTTTTTCAGTAAGCTTTTCGCTTCCGTACTTTGTTCTTCCGTGTCATTCTCCTGATCTGCACGCTTTTCCTCTTTCTCCATTTCCCCCTCTTACCTTTCCTTATTATTTTACATACAAATTTGCTATTTCTATTTTAGCATACATTTTCCATATCTACCAGAAAGATAAGACAGAGAAAATAAAGGTTATTGGAATTATATGTTACTGTTCACTCCGTTCACAGTAACGTAGCCAAAATTCATTCCAGATTGC
>NZ_JAJDMJ010000057.1:0-24957 GCF_020593585.1 Blautia sp. DFI.6.71 | reverse complement strand
TAATATTGAAAGCCTTTGGACTGGATGCGAATAGTATAAAATACTTTGCGTCAGAACTGAGTAAGGAACTGAAAGAAGCAGAATAAGGAAGGAAAATAAAGATGGCAAGAACAAGAAAAACAAGTAAGGAAGCATTGGAAGAAAAGATTGAAAAAGCAGAGGCTGATGTGATCGCAGCGAAGAAAAAGTATGATCAGGCAACAGCAAATCTGAAAGAACTGTTAGACAAGCGGGATGCCATAAGAAAAGAAGAGATCCTGTCAGCAGTTGTAAAAAGTGGGCGGTCATATGAGGAGATCATGAACTTTTTAAATGCAGGATCAGATGGAGAAAAGACGGAAAAATAGAATTGTTTTGAGTCGCAGATATAGCGACACTTGATTTAGGCGGAAAAAAACTGGAAGTTCACAATGAGCTGAAGGATTTTTAGACGAGCACAAAAAAAGGGTAAAAATGGTAATTTACAGAAAATTCAGTTAATTACTTGTAAAAATAGCTCTAGGAAAGCAGTAAAATCAAGGGTTCCGAGAAGCTACCGTAGAAACGAAAGTAAGCCCGAAATTCCGAAAAGAAAAAGAGAGCATCAGATATATCCAAGAGAAGAATCTCCGGATATGCTGATGCTTGACTTGTTTTTAGCTCATTTAAAGACAATGAGGAGCTGTCAGAAGAATATGGGGCTATCGTATAGATGTTTTGAGTTAAGAAGGGATACGTGGAATGAATAAGTAGAATTCTGTAGTTGCTATGTTCCCTCAAAAGATATATACTTAAATTACAAATAAAAGCTGGTCAAGGGAGAGACTTATGGATGTGAAAGACAGTATTTCTGTAACACTAAAGACGATAGATGGAAAAGAAACGAAAGATCAGTCAGCAAAGAATATTTTTTCATATAAACCAATTATGAGTAATATTCTAAAATATACTGTAGAAGAATATAGAGACTGCTCCCTGGAAGAAATTATGAATTGTATAGAAGGTGATACGATTCAGATAGGAACCGCGTTGGTAGAAGAGGATATGGCAAAAACCATACGTGGAGAGGATACAGAATTTCATACGACAGATGAAGCACCAGCAGCATTTGATATTCTGTTCCGTTCTTTAAATCCAAAAGCAGAAGGAAAGCTTCTGGTAAATCTTCATATTGATTTTTAGATACAGCAAAATTACACACCGGGTTATCCGGTTGTAAAAAGAAGTATATATTATGGCTGCCGTAAATTGTCTGCACAATTAGATAAGATAGGGGAAAATGGAAAAGGATATGGTCATTTAGAAAAAGTGTACAGTATCTGGATCTGCCTCGATAATATTCCCAGGAAACTGGAAAATACCATATCATATTATAAGATGCAGAATTACAAAAATGAGGGAATCAAAGACAAAGAGTTCCGAATTGATTCCTGGGAATCAGATCTTTTGGAGATTATAATAGTACGGCTCGGTGGAGAAGGACAGGAAGAAAAGGGACTTTTGGATCTCTTATATGGATTATTTTCCGGAAACCAGAAAAAAGTATTATCATATATTCCAGATTCGGATAATCAAGTTCGTCAGAAGGAGGTGTCTGATATGTTAAGTATGATTTCTTATGCAGAGGAAAATGGAATAAAAAAGGGCGAAAAAAAAGGTGAAAAAAAGGGTGAAAATCGATTAGGAGCACTTATAAATATTCTATTAAAGAATAAACGTTATTCAGATGCTGAGAAAGCATCTGAGGACGAGGTGTATCGTGAACAACTATATAAAGAATATAAATTATAGAAATGGGTGGTTATTTTGAAAACTCCGGGGACTTAAATTTTCGACGACTGGTGATGCTCGAAAGGGTGCTCGTTTCAATCGGAATTGGAGTCTGCATCCTATGAAGTCCAGGTTTTAGTTTTTGCCATTCTAAAGATAGTCTCAGCATATTGTGCTTTTGTCAAGGACATTGAGGTCAGACCGTGCGTCCAGCAAAGAGCATGCAGTCCGACAGGTGGAAATTATAATATAATAAGATTTAGGTAATTAAACAATATCGCATACATAATACAGAAAATGTACTATTTAATCGGAGAAAAATATGTATAGAGAAAGAGTGAACGAAAAACTACCGACAGAATATTTGTTGCATGAATTTGATGAATTGATTTCCTGTAAGAGCCTTGGTAGTTATAATTGTTGTGAAATGGTTTCGATATATCTATGCCAAAGAGAAAAGGAAATGCCGGATAATGTATATACAATTTTTGTATTTGAAACAAGACCGAACGTAGAAAAGAGCTCGGAGAGACTTTTAAAAAAGCTTAAAAGTATTACTGATACATATTCATTAGGAATACAGAGAAAGGTGCTGGATGTATCAGAAGTTCGAAGTATTTTTGAATTGTTATGCAACAGTAGAGATAAGAAGGAAGTAGACATCGGAGACGGAAGGTTAGAAACAGGATATCTGGAAGGGGTATCGAAAGTTTTTATTCAGCAGGACAGTACAAAAGAGATGCTTTTAAACAAAGTATTAAAAAATAATTTTATTAATGGAAGTTATATTTTGGAATTTTTTGACTGTGATAAAAAGATTGTAAATGTGTTGAACACAGTGCAGTTCAGAAAGATGACAGATACAATATTCGATGCAATTCCAATTGATTTGTTTTCTGTATCAGATCGTATTGGGAATTTTGTGTTTCAATTTCCGTCAACGAATGTAAGGGTTTCTTATAAAAAAGATGATATGGAGAGACAGTTAACGTATGATGTGTCATTTGATAAAGAATGTGAGTCAGATGATCAATTTCTGGTATTGTCAGAAGGCGTTTTTGATGATTCGATTATTTCATTTGGTACCAGGACATTTAAACAGGAAGGATGTAATACTACATTTGAAGTTGGTGATGCTTCCCGATTTTGCAGGACAACGATAATTGATGTAAAACGGCAATTGATTTTGTCGCGTCAGGAAACAAGCTTTATAAGAAGAATGACGTATGTGCTGCAGATGGGTGCACAGTATGGAGAACAGCGTATCATTTATGATGAAACAGGACAGGTTGTTGACATTATTGAACCCATATCAGCGGAGAATGTTAATATTATAGAACAACCTGTTATTCGGACGCGAGATAGTCATATACATAAGCGTCAGTATAGCAGACGAGTTGATGAGTTATATGCCAGAGCTGAGTTTAGACGGTATGGAAGAGATTCAGAACCGCAGAAAGCTTTGAAAGATGTGATTGCATTGATGAATCGTGCACAAACAGGGAAGGTGTATCTGTGGGATCCTTATCTGACAGTTGAGGATATTTTACATACTTGGTATTTTACGAAAAGTATGAATGTAACGTTATATGCAATTACATCTGGTGAAATTGCCGAAAAAAGTAAAATGAGTGTATGTGATTGGATAGAACAGCAGCAGGAAATTATGGAGAAAAGGAGTAATCATTATGGTATACATGTAGAGCTTAGATGCCAGTGGGCTGATTATGGTTACAGTTTTCATGATCGTTTTCTCATGGTGCTTAATTTAGATCAGGATACCTCTTCTGTCTGGTCACTGGGTACATCTGTGAATAGCCTTGGAAATAAACATCATATTATTCAAAGTGTGGAACATCCACAGATGATGATAGACGCATTTGAAGAATTATGGAATGAGTTGGATGCTCCGGAATGCCTGGTATGGAAGAAAGGAGTATGATGGAGAAGACAATAAAAAAAGATATTTGGGAAATGATCAGTTCGGTGAGTTATAGTACTCATATTGCTGGTAACGCAGGAAGGGCTGATCAGAAATTTTTTGAACATTTGCAGGAAGGTATTGCTGATAATGATTTGGATAAGATATATGAATTCATTGATGCGTATGAGAGGGGAAAAAGTATAAAACCTGATGAATTAGTCTGCAGATTGTTTCAAAAAGCATATAGGGAGGACTCTGCACGTTTATGCCAGCTTTTGGCAGAGAAAAATAACATTGTAGATTATTGGATATTTCTTTCAACTTGCTGTGAAACAGATATGCTTGTGGATTTTGCAAAGATGGATGTAGCATATCCTTGTTTCTATTATGAATGTGCCAGGATTTTGTTGAAACGGACATCGGGTATAGATGAAAAATGCAAAGAGGCAATAATTGCAGCGGTCAAGAGAATTGCTGACAGGGATTTGGCGTTGTGGGAGCGCTGGGTACAAAGAAAGGAACATAATACAAATTGGCAGCAGCTTCTTTTTAGCGTTCTTTCTAAAGTCAGCAGAGAAGCGCTGAAGCGTTTTGCACAGACAATCAATCTGGATATGATGCTGCAGAATCATAAAGAGGATATTGTGGCTTGGGAATTTGAAAGGTTATCGGATACATCAAAAAAATATATCTTAGAAAATATAAGTAAAGATATTTTGGAGAATTGGAATTTATTGTTCGAGAAAAAGAAGAAAAAACATGAGAATTTAAGAGAAATATGGTTTTCTGGTTACTTTAGTTTAATTTTGAATTCTCTTCAATATGATTTGAAAAATAAGGAGGAGTGGAAACTTAGTTTTTTAAATTACGAAAAAATATTAGAAAAAGATATGTATGCATGGTATGAGAAAACGACACATATGTGTTGCGCTTTTTTCTATGATATAACGCAGATATTTTATATTGTACTGGCAGGGCAGGAAAAGCAGATTATAGAGGCGGATGAAAGCGTGACTCAAAGTATCAGGAAGATACAGTTATTTATACGGCGGCATGAGGATTACTGGAAGGATCATGTTAAACAAAAAATAGAACTGGAACATAGACTAGAGGCGATGTTGTAGATTTAAGTGGAAATTCATAACCAGTAAAGGACAAAGGATGAATATTTTAATAGTAGGAAATGGATTTGATTTGGCACATGGTTTGCCCACGAAATATGCGGATTTTCTGAAGTTTATAGATTTTTTTTACAAGCATAAGGCACAAGAAAGTTCAGGATTAGAATTGATTGCGGGAGAGGATATCAATTGCTATAAGTATTTTACAGACTTATTTAACAGTAAACAAGATTCTGAATTTGATCAGTATTTATATGATCAATCAAGAAAAACAATTCATGAGTTAAGTGATTTGTGCAAGGATAATGCATGGATTAAATATTTTTCAGAGGTGTATAAAAGCAGAGAGCAAAAAGGAAAAGACGGGTGGATTGACTTTGAAAGTGAAATTTCCCTGATTATACAGACATTCAACAGTGTAAGCAGGGATATACAAGAGACCATACAAAAGGGAGGCGTAGGAACGGTGCTTTCACAAAGGCAATTAAACGTTCTTGCACTATTTTTGGAAAAGATGGATAGTTCATCAGGAATGGCGACCCATGTCTGGAAAAAAGAAGAAATTGACTTTTGGAAACAGAAACTTCTGGAAGATCTGAATAAACTTACACGTGCACTTGAAATTTATCTCTCAGATTATATTAGCAATTTTATGCTGGGAAATGGACTGCCAGATATAAAAAACTTGCCATATTTGGACAAAATTTTATCGTTCAACTATACATGTACATATCAGAGGATATACGGAGAACATCCGTTTTTGGAGTTTGATTATGTGCATGGAAAAGCTGATTTAAGGAATGATATCCAATCTACAAATATGGTGCTTGGAATTGATGAATATCTGGAAGGAGATGCGAGAGATAAAGACCTCGAATTTATAGAATTTAAGAAATTTTTTCAAAGAATACATAAGGAAACAGGGGGCTTATATGAAGGCTGGCTTGAGGAAATTCAGTCTGAGAAAAAAATATATGAAATATCAGCAATCGTTAAAGAGAATGGAATAGTTAAAAAGCATCACAGAGTAGTTAAGTACCATAAAGTTTTTATATTTGGACATTCATTAGACATTACGGATAAGGATATATTAAGAAAATTTATTTTAAACGAAAATGTTAAGATAATAATTTTTTACACCGATAAAGAGGATTATAAAAAGAAGATTATCAATCTGATAAAAATTATAGGGCAGGATGAATTGGTAAAGAGAACGGGTGGGAAAAATAAAACAATAGTGTTTCAAAAGATAAATACGTGCACATTGGAATCTGATTCCATGAGGGAAAAATAAAAAAGAATAAAGCAGGGGAAGATTTGTGAATCCAGACAATAGTGCATTTCAGTTTGCTCTGAATTCCAGAATATATGTGGATAAGACAGATCTTATTAGTATGCACGATGGAGAAAGAGATGAAGAAATGTCTTGTCAATGATTGACAATCGGTAGTATATCTGCTATATATGAGACATATATCTGAGAAAAATCGTTAACCGTTCGGTTATTTAATTTCCCTGTGTGACAATATGATAGAAATGATATACAGAAAAACATGACATATTAAAAGTAAAGGGTGATAAGATGCTTACAATTGTAAATGGAGTTACATCTAAACAGGTGCTTGCAAATGAAATTATAAATCTTTTGGAAACAATGGGATTAGACGGATATTTTTATTTGGGCTACCCTGTTTTAGGGGGAATTGATGGAAAAATTAAAGTTGATGCATTGTTAGTGAGCGAACAGACGGGTATTGTACTTTTTGATCTGGAAACATTAGCAGAAGAAAATATGGAAGATAAAATTCAGTTATTGGATGAACTATATAATAATATGGAAGCCAAGCTGAAAAGATATGGATATCTGTCAAAAAGACGAGTTTTACAAGTGCCGATTAATGTACTGTCTTATGCACCCCTTTATAAAACGAAGAGTGATGAAATTTGTACATCAATAGAAGAAGTAAAGGAATATTTAGAAAGTCTGGAATGGAAACAGGGCGAAGAATATTATAAGAAATTATTGGAAGCGATTCAGATGATTTCACAACTGAAAAAAAGAGGTGGCAGAAAAAATCTTCAGAAGGCTTCGTCAAGGGGATCAAAATTAAAAGCAATTGAAGACCAGATTTCCTGCCTGGACAAGTATCAAAGTAAGGCAGTCATTGAAACGGTAGAAGGTGTTCAACGAATCCGGGGTCTGGCAGGATCGGGAAAAACAATTGTTCTGGCATTAAAGGTAGCATATCTGTATACTATGTATGAAAATAAGATGATAGCAGTTACATTTAACAGCCGGGCATTAAAGGGTCAATTTATTCAACTGATCACAAACTTTATTGTTGAAAATACAAATGAGGAACCTGATTGGAGCAGAATTAAAATAATTCATGCATGGGGAAGTAAAAATTCAGAAGGTCTGTATTTCAATTTTTGTAAGGCAAATAATCTAGTTTGTTATGATTATATGGATGCGTGCCAGAAATATGGAAGAAATTCATCTGCTTTTGACAGAGTATGTGAAGAAGCCGTAGAATCAGTAACGAATCCCCAGCCATTGTATGATGTGATTTTAGTAGACGAAGCACAGGATTTTTCAAAATATTTTCTTCAGATGTGTTATATGTCACTCCCACATGAAAGCCGTATGCTTGTATATGCATATGATGAACTCCAAAGCCTGGATAACAAAAACGTTGAATCTCCGGAAGACATTTTTGGATACAGTAATGGACGGCCGAATGTAGTGCTTGATAACAGTAATGGTAAGGCGGAGGATATTGTCTTATCAAAATGTTATCGTAATTCAAGACCAGTTCTTATTACAGCACACAGCCTGGGATTTGGAATTTACAGAAAAAAAGAGGCACGGGAGGAAACATCGTTAGTTCAATTATTTGAAGATAAACAGTTATGGGAAGATATTGGATATACAGTGAAAGAAGGTGTGATCAGAGATGGAGAATTTGTAACGCTATATAGAACAGAAGAAACAAGTCCTGCATTTTTAGAGGATCATTCGTCAATTGACGATCTTATACAATTTAGAAGATTTGAAAATAATGTACAGGAAGCGGATTGGATAGTTGAAGATATCGAAAAAAATCTGCATGATGAAGAATTAAGATATCAGGACATTATGATCATTCACCCTGATCCCAAAATTACGAAGAGTTACGTGTCACATATCCGTGTTAAATTAATGGAAAAGGGAATTAAATCGCATATTGTTGGGGTACAGACAACACCAGATGATTTTTTTCAGGAGGATTCTATTGCAATCTCTCAGATTTACAGAGCAAAAGGAAATGAAGCAGCAATTGTTTATCTGATAAATGCGGATCTTTGCGCAAGAGGCATCAACTTATCAAGAAAACGAAATATTATATTTACTGCTATGACAAGATCGAAGGCATGGGTACGGGTTAGCGGAATCGGAGATGATATGGATCTGTTAATACAGGAGTTTAACAGCGTTAAGGAAAGGAATTTTCAATTAGAGTTCACGTACCCGGACAAATCACAACGAAAGAATATGAGAATTATTCATAGAGACATGACTCAAAATGAATTAAGAGATATCAGAAAAAGCAATTCTAATCTGGCGGATATTACCAGTAAACTTGCAAATGGAGAAATTCGAAAAGAAGATTTAGATGAAGATACTGTGAATCGCTTAAAGGATGTGCTGTATAATTGAAAGAACAAGAAAAAGTATTTCGAGAGTTAAAGAAAGTTACAAGGGAATTGATCAGATGTGGACTGGCAGAAGAATATAACTATCCTGTAATTCAACAAATGGATATTGTATGGGAAAAATATCAAAATATTTCGTTATATTTAAGGAATATGGATTACAGTACAATTTATGATGAAATAGAAAAAAATCATAATTATAATGTTAAATTGCCAGATGGCGGTATCATACAGTTGATGTATCGCTTTAATAGAACGGGAAAAGAATTGATTTCGCACAGATTGGGGTATTATCCATCACCGTCGTATGAACTTTATCAGAATGATCCGGAATTATACGATGTTGACTATATTTACGGAGATATTTTAAATAAATCTGTATTGCCTGTGATTATTCGAGCTGATTACAATCGAGATCCGGAGGAGAGCGAACTGCATCATCCATATTCACATATTACTTTAGGGGGATATAAAAATTGTAGAATTCCTGTAGATCGTCCAATATCACCGATGAAATTTGTGAAATTTATTATGGAACATTTTTATTATGTTCCGAGTTCACAGTTGGAATTCAATTTTGAAATTGAGGGTATAGTAGCTTTCGAAGAACATATTGCAGAAAAAGACATAAATAAGAGCAGAATAATAGTATGAAAATGGAGAATGAAATATGGAAATTGTTAGAGAATCTATATTCATACAAACAGCTATAAAATTATAGTGTAAATTATAGTAGAAAAGTAATTGACATATTCATGGTGGCAAGTTAATATAATATTAACAACAGGCAACAGGAGTGTCTGTCAAGCGTTGAAGTAAGGTGTTGTGCCAGGAGGCAGTGCCTTACCAGCTTTATAAGGGTTTAGCATTTACCACAATCTGGCTAGGGAGCAAAAGCTCTCAAAAGAAAATGCTGGGAGGCTCTGCCAAGTGCAGGGCCTTTCTTAATTTTATTATGAAAATAAAGGGAGTTGCGGAAAATATAGATGAGAACAGTTGTTGATTGTGTATCATCATTTATTCCTCTCTTATCAACAATCAACAGAGTATGAAATTGTTCTGGGAAGAAAAAATGTTGCGGTTAAACTTATAATAACGTTTGATAAGAAGGACTGTTTTCATTTGATGGGATTACAGGATTACATATATTATACGACAGATTGAAAAAAGATGTAAAATAGCAAGATTGCCTGATGGAAAATATTTATTCCATCAGGCAATCCTATGTAAACATTTCTTTAGTTTTGATTATTCTGCAGATTCTTTAGAAACAGAATTTTTCTTTTTTCTGGATTTACCAGAAATCATTTTATGACCGGAGTAGATAGCCATAATCATGCAGAGAAGAGAGCTGCAAGCAAAATATTTGTGAGCAGTTTTCATGTTTTTATAGCCGGTATAAAAGGTTCCAATCATGGCTGCCAATGCACCAAGTGACCAATATTTATGTGCTTTCATTTGAATATACCTCCTGCGTTTTTTTATATAATACCTCTTTTTAGAAAGCATGAAAACAGGAAATTTATAAATTCTGTTCTTTCTCAATCTGCTGTTCCTGTTCGTAGCTCTTCCCAAGGATCATATCAATATTGGCAGACACGGTACGAAACTCCCGTTCATAATTCCGGCGGTTAGAAAAATCTTCCCGTTGCATATTTCGCAATTCAATAAGTCGGTCTTTTTCAGCATAGAGGGATTTCGTGGAAGGCAGCTTATTTCCGACAGATTTTTCTTTCAGTGTTCGGAGAGCTGTATCATAAAGAGAAACTTTTTATTTTTATGGTAATAGCTGTTTAGTTTCTGACATTCAGATTACAAACCTGTTTGCGGCAGAGTTATTGATGCCGTATGAAGTCTTTCGGAAAAATTTCTTTGCACATATGAACGAATTGGAAATAACTCCCGGGAAGGTACGGTTGGATGAGGCTATCCGTCTGATTGTTTGTCAGATGAGTGATTTTTTGGTTCCTTATGTGATTAGCATAAATTAAGTCTGCGAAGCAAACGATACTCCTTGGGCTTTGCACAAGGAGATTCATATTTATTGTATTTCGCAGTGTATTACTGGACGCGGAGTGAACAGTAACCAGTAAATAAACAATTTATTGACAAATAACTGACCAGATGTAATAATACCACTCAGAGATAGTATTTGGACTCAAAACTATACTCTGGCTGAAATCACTGGAATCTTATATAAAAGCAGCCAGCCGGAATCCGGAAACGGGAACGGAGGGATGTATGTAATTTTAAAAGATACGAGCCGGTATTTATGATACAAAAAATCAGATTTCCAATAATCTATGGAATAGTAAAACATATTTTATGTATCAGAAACAGGACTCAATATACAGGGAATCAATCAGAAGCGTTTCAGGGTCAAAGTGTATCCTGATGCGCTTTTTTTGCAGATCATAAAGGTATATTTCCTTTTTATGGTGCTGCTTGACTCTGATTTTTCCCGCAGGAAAGGACTATATAAGATGACAATAGAAATGTTAAAAGGAAAAATCCACAGAGCAACTGTTATCCAGGCTGAACTGGATTATGTGGGAAGCATTACTGTGGATGAAGAACTGCTGGAAGCTGCCGGAATACTGGAATATGAGAAAGTTCAGATTGTAGATGTGAACAATGGCAGTCGATTCGAGACATACACAATCTGCGGAAAACGCGGAAGCGGTATGATCTGTCTGAACGGAGCAGCAGCAAGATGTGTAAGCACAGGTGACAAGATTATCATCATGGCTTACGCAGGATATGAGCCTGAAGAGGCACGCACTCATAAGCCTGCAGTTGTATTTGTAGATGAAGAGAATAAGATCAGCAGAGTGACCAATTATGAGAAACATGGTCTGCTGAAAGACATGGCCTGAAAACGTTGATATCAGATTAGAGGCTATCATAAGATGAAAGTGAATTCAGAAAAGAGGCTATCTCAAAATCTATGATACCGGTCCATTGACCGAGAAAGAGGAGATAACAATGCAGGTAACAAAAACAGTAGAAGAAACAAGAAAACAGATCAAAGCATGGAAAAAAGAAGGTAAAACTATAGGTCTTGTTCCAACAATGGGATTTCTTCATGAGGGACATGCAAGTCTGATCAAAAAATGCAGAGAACAGAACGACATTGTAGTTGTGTCTGACTTTGTCAATCCAACACAGTTTGGTCCGACAGAGGATCTTGAGGCATATCCAAGAGATTTCGAACGCGACAGCAAACTCTGTGAAAGTCTTGGCACAGACCTGATCTTCTGCCCTGAACCTTCTGAAATGTATCATGATCCCCATGCATTTGTAAGTATCGATACATTATCTGAGACACTTTGTGGAAAAACACGTCCTATCCATTTCAAAGGTGTGTGCACAGTTGTAACCAAGCTGTTCCATATTGTAGCCCCGGACAGAGCATATTTCGGACAGAAGGATGCTCAGCAGCTGGCCATCATCCGCAAAATGGTCCAGGATCTGAATTTTGATATAGAAATCGTAGGCTGCCCGATTGTCCGTGAAGAGGACGGACTGGCAAAATCCTCCAGAAATACATATTTAAGCGATGAAGAGAGAAAGGCTGCTCTCTGTCTGTCCAGATCCGTAAAACTCGGACAGGAAATCATTCACGCAGGCATTTCCGCAGAAGAACTTCTCGGCAAAATGCGTGCAGTGATCGAGGCAGAGCCTCTGGCAAAAATCGATTACGTTTCCATGGTAGATGCACTTACCATGCAGCCTGTGGAAAAAGCTGATCATAATGTTCTCGTAGCAATGGCTGTCTATATTGGCAAAACAAGACTGATCGATAACTTCAGCTACGAGGTATAATATATGGAAAATATTTTAAAGAAAATAGGAAAAATCAGCAGTTTTGCATCCAGATATATTGGAATCATCATCATTGCCTTTTCATGCCTTGCCTTTTTCTGGAGGGATGGATTTGCATGGATGACAAATTATACATCTGTTTTTCTGGGCGTGATCATGTTTGGTATGGGACTGACCATACGTCTGGAAGACTTCCGGGCAATTTTTTCCAGACCAAAGGAAGTGATCATTGGCGCAGTTGCACAGTATACGATCATGCCAGTCGTAGCCTGGGTATTGTGTAAAGTTATGAATCTTCCCGCAGATCTGGCTCTGGGTGTGATTCTTGTGGGATGCTGTCCTGGTGGAACAGCCAGCAATGTGATCACCTATATTGCAGGCGGTGATGTTGCACTTTCAGTAGGAATGACCATCGTTTCCACTCTGGCTGCTCCTGTTATGACTCCATTTCTTGTGTACATTCTGGCAGGTGCCTGGGTGGAAGTATCCTTCTGGGCAATGGTACTTTCTGTTGTAAAAGTAATTCTGGTTCCTGTACTTCTTGGAATCCTTCTCCGTACACTTGCAGGAGATCATGTAGATAAAGTTTCAGATGTTATGCCATTGATCTCTGTTGTAGCCATTGTTATGATCATTGGCGGAATCGTGGCAATTAATGCAGAGAAAATCTTAAGCTGCGGAGTTCTGGTCCTTGGCGTTGTTGCGATCCACAATTTCTGTGGTATGATGCTTGGGCTCCTTGCAGCAAAAATTTTCCATGTAGAATATACACGGGCAACAGCTATAGCTATTGAAGTGGGCATGCAAAACAGCGGACTGGCAGTTTCTCTGGCAGCAGCTAACTTTGTAGCCAATCCACTGGCAACTCTTCCAGGTGCTATTTTCAGTGTATGGCATAATATTGCAGGCTCCATCTTTGCAGGAATCCGCCGTTCCGGCGTAGAAAACAGGACACGCACAGGTGAAAATGGTGTGTCAGCAGCATAAATAACAAGGGAACGTAGAAAACAAAAAATCCCCGGAATCCTTGGCTTAACAGTGATAAGAAACTAATTTGCTTATCTACTGCCAGCTAACGGATTCCGGGGCAAAAATAACTACTTGAATTTTTTTGCTTTTATGACATCTATAATTATCCCTTTGTTTTTTATAAGCTTTATTCGCCAACTCTCAATTTCTCAGCATTTTGAACGGAATATCCCATATCATAGGCTTTTTTGAAAACACTTTGATTTCTGACTAATCCGGCATCCATCACGTTTGCTGCATATATCTTTCCTGCAATCTTGTATTCTTCCAGATGTTCTACAAAACCATCCAGATCACCAAGCGGTCTTTCAATGATGTCCTCGCCCAGACCAGCCGATATAATATAGTAAACTTCTTTTTTACCAAGATGCTGCCAGATAGGATAAGTGCGGTCAATAAAGGTCTTCATCTGGGCACTGATTCCATAAAAATAAACCGGAGTAGCCAGTACAAGTACATCTGCTTTCCGAAACATTCCGAGTATTTCAGCCATGTCATCTTTTAATACACAGGTACCGCCATTTCTCATACAGCCGTCGCAGGCTCTGTACCATGTTCACCTGATGTCCTTTTGCTTCTGCACCTTTTTTGAACTGCTCACAGCTAAACAGTTCTCTGACTGTATTTTCATATACCACACATTTCTCTGCCTTCTTAATCTTTTTGGCATATTTTTTACTGTTAGTAAAGAATGTCATGGTTCGACCCTATGAAGTACGGCCCTATAAAGTATAGATATTTATCTACAATCTCCCAGTAGCCGCTCTTAGGCGAACCATTCTTCTTAATGACAGCTATGGCTTACGCATCCATGCTCGCCACATGTATGTCCTTCCCCGTGGTTGTGCTCGTGATGAGAACACTTCACATTTGGATTATACGCAAGTGTTTCATTGATAAAGGCTTCTACCGCTTCATCTGCATCTCCGGAAACTCCTCCGAAAAGCTTAATACCGGCTGCCGCTAAAGCTGTCTGTGCGCCCCCTCCGATTCCGCCACAGATCAAAACATCTGCATTCAATGCATTAAGAACTCCTGCCAATGCGCCATGTCCGCTTCCGTTGGTATCTACTACCTCTGAATGTACCACTTTCCCTTCTTCTACATCATAAATCTTAAATGTTTCTGTGTGTCCAAAGTGCTGGAAAATCTGTCCGTTTTCATATGTTACTGCTATTCTCATAATACCTTCTCCTTTTTCCACTGCATATTTTTGATAAAGCTCCTGCTTGTAACATCCTCCAAGGTTGCAGTCGCTACTTTGACCATCGCAGATTCTGAAATCCCCGCCCTCAATTCTAAGCGGATGTCCATCAATAAGTGCATCTGCTATTTTCTTCCTGGCAATCTCGTAAATTCGTTGAACTGTTGTTCTTGCGATCTGCATAGATACTGCACACTGCTCCTGACTGTAACCTTTCTTGTCCAAAAGACGAATTGTTTCATACTCATCTACCGTCAGAATAATGGGGGCTTTTTTCTCCGTATCATCTGCCGGAAGAAATTCTAAAACATTGGGAAAATGGCAGACTTTTCTGCATTTTATTGGTCTTGGCATAAACTGCTCCTTTCTTGTTATAATATAATAGTTCTATAAAGGGCATATGTCAATAACATTTTTGACATATGCCTTTTTAACCAAATCAAGTAAGTCCCCTGCTTCAATTGCGAAGAGCAAACGGGCATCGGAGAGACTTCTGGAAAGCAGTACGAAATATCTTGAAGAGAAGCTGAAACTCACAGTCAACAGAGAGAAGCTTAATGAGATACTGACTGGTTATCTCCATTACTATGGCATCACTGACAATTCAGAGAGAATTACAGCATTTCGTTATAATGTTATGAAAAGCTACAATTTTAAATATCAGGGGAGATCGAGGTCTCTTATCTTCAAATATTCCACAAGCTTAAAAGACATTCTCAACAGAAACTCTGTCATGGGATCGTTTAAATCGGCTTTACCTATTTCAATGATTTTTTCCATTCGATAAGCCAGCGAATTCCTGTGAATACACAAAATGTTAGCTGTTTCCTTATTGTTATGGAAACACTGTAGATATACCTCAAGTGTATGGTAAAGTTCATTTCCCGTTCTCTGGTCATATTTATTCAGTCTGTAAAGGGCAGGGTGGATATAATCTGCAAGTTTTTCTGGTTCTTTGATCTTGTTCATCATTTCGTAGAACTCAATTTCAGAATACCGATGAATTTGATGCTCCATCGGATACCTTTGATCCCATGATATTTCCTTCTTAAGGTTATCAGGGATTCTGTGATTCCATTCAAGAACTGTCCGCGCCTGCTGATAAGCTCTGTAAAATTCATCCATTTTTGAAAAAACCAGGGAGATTCCTACATCCAGATGATACTCTGCCATCGTTTTAAGCATTATTTTTTGAGTATCTACAAATATAACAGAACTCTGATCTGGTACAAGCAGGACTAGTGCATTGTCGTGGACAGTCATATATGCTTCCGGAAAGATATGTCGGATCACAGGATAAAGCTGCTGCTTTAATTTATTTTCCTTCAAAAATGTCTTCGGTTGGATACAAAGTGCATACATTGCATCAGATACTCGAAGATGAGAAATGGAATCTGCCAATATATCAGCCGGAGTTCCAATCAGCAAGGCTTCAAGAAGCTGCTGGTCCGCACTGGTGTACTGAAACAGTTCAGGATGATAATGTCCAACTACGGAGCTGATTGCCCGGCTTACATCACTCATAGCTGCTAAGTGTTCTGCGGTAAAAGGGATATTGTTTTCTATCATCAGAACAAAACCAACCTGAACACCGTTTAAAAACACTTTCGAACTACATTTACGATATGGTGATTCCGGGCAAGATACTTCAACAGCCTCAATGCTGGCTGAAGCCCCCTGGACAGCTTCCAATGACATTACATTTTTAATGAAATCGTATGTACAATATCCACGTTCAATATTCTTTTTCCATAATTTATCCGTAACCGGAATTGATGTAGAATATGACAGGATACGGAATTTCTTGTCGCAAAATACCAAAGAATATCCTAATTTGATGGATGCAGAGTTAATCACTTCATCCAGGCTATGGGAAGAGTGGCCTTTTCGAACCAGTTCTTCATATAAACTAACCTGTTCATGTGTCTGAAGAAACTGTTTTGCTGCATTAAAAACCGCAAAAAGCTCTTTTGCCTGTACTGTTGCACGATCCGTGCAGGAATAAGGAAAAAGATAGTTTTCTCCACGAACAAGGATACATTGAGAAGGCTGCATATCAGGAGACAAGACATCTGGATAACCAAAATAGACAATATCTGTGGCGTATCCTGTTTGAGTGCCATCCAGCAGCTCTACATCTCGTATTTCATGAAGATCAGTAGAACAATTTAGTATTATGTTAAAAGTTTTTTCATTTTTTAAATAATCAATAAGATCGGAAAACAGCATCTTCATACTCCTCTTTACAATTATTTGTGAAAAATGCACAGTGTTTTGCAGATTATTATTAATTATAGTGCATTGTGCATAAATACACAATGTCTTTTTTATATTTATGCCGTTGTTTTTTTAACAATGAAAATGTTATTTTTAAGCCATAATAATCAAGAGACACAAGTAAAGGAGGGTGTACATGTATCAGGAAATATTTAAACAGGGAAAAATTGGAAATATTACACTTAAAAACCGGCTTGTAATGTCACCGATGGGTACAAGCCTGGCGGAGATGGATGGGTCTCCATCGGAAGACATGATTGCATTCTATGAGGCACGTGCAATTGGTGGCGCAGCGCTTATTATTCCGGAGATTGCAAGGGTAAACGATCTGCATGGTGCAGGGATGATGCGTCAGCTGTCTGTTTCAAAAGACAGACATATCGAAGGTCTTGCAAAGCTTGCAGAAACAGTACATAAATATGGGACAAAGATATTCATCCAGCTGCATCACCCTGGACGTGAAACAGTAACTGCTCTTACAGGCGGTCCGGTAGTATCTGCTTCAGCAATACCGTGCAAATATCTTCAGCAAGAAACAAGGGCTCTTTCAACAGAAGAAGTAAAAGCTTTGATCCAACAGTTTATCTCAGGTGCTGTACGGGTAAAAAAAGCGGGTTGCGATGGAGTAGAGCTTCATGCGGCTCATGGGTATCTATTACAACAGTTTCTTTCCCCTTACACAAATAAACGCGAAGATGAGTATGGTGGTTCCTTTGAAAACAGACTTCGTATGATCACCGAGATCATAAATGGAATCCGTGTACAGTGTGGACCGGACTTTCCGATCGGTGTCCGTTTAAGCGTTGAAGAATTTCTGGATAAAACAGGAGTGACAGAGGATTATATCCATATCCAGGATGGAGTTAAGATTGCAATGGCGCTTGAGAAATGCGGGATTGATTTTATTGATGTGTCTGTTGGTTTATACGAGACAGGAAGTGTATGTGTAGAGCCGATCTCCTTCCCCCAGGGTTGGAGAAAAGATCTGATCAAGGCCGTAAAAGATCACGTTTCTATTCCAGTGATAGGAGTTTCCTGCATACGTGAACCACAGGTAGCTGAGAGTTTTCTGGAAGGAGGTATTGTTGATTTTGTCTCCATGGGAAGAAGCTGGCTCGCAGACGAACAGTGGGGACTCAAGGTACTTGAAGGAAGAGAGAATGAAATTTGTAAATGTATCAACTGTCTGCGTTGCTTTGAGAGCCTGAATGCATGGATGGGCGCGGGTATTCCTGCGGAATGTGCAGTTAATCCACGTGCATGCCGCGAACGTCTTTATGGAAATGCAGAATATGACACTCAGGAACATAAGGTAGTAGTTGTGGGTGGCGGACCATGTGGTATGATCGCTGCTAAAACACTTGCTGAACGCGGCATGAAGGTAACATTGGTTGACCGCCAGAGTGAGCTTGGAGGTACGATAAACCTTGCAAAGAAGCCTCCTTTCAAAGAACGTATGGGCTGGATTGCTGATTATTATAATGTTGAATTTGAGAAACTTGGAGTTGAATTAAAACTTGATATGGAAGCGACTGCGGATAAAATTGCAGAAATGAATCCGGACGCGGTACTTGTAGCAACAGGTTCTAAATCTGTCATTCCAGGATCTATTCCCGGAATAACCGGAGAAAATGTATATACAATCGAAGATATTCTTTCCGGAAAAGCCGGACTGAAGAATAAAAAAGTAATGATCATCGGAGCAGGTGTTACGGGACTTGAAACAGCAGAATATCTCTGTCACGAAGGAAATACCGTTGTACTTGCGGATATGCTTGACAAAGTTGCTCCTAATGCAAATCATACAAATGTTGCAGATGTATGTGGAAGATTGAAAGAATACAATGCCCAGTTCATGATGGCATATGCTCTTAAAGAGATCAAAAAAGATGGAGTTGTACTTGAAAGACTGAACGATAAGATAAATGTGGAAGTTGCTGCAGATGCTGTTGTTCTTTCCCTTGGTTTCCGTCCGGACAACCATCTTGTTGAAGAATTAAAAGAAAAAGGAATCCATGCTCAGGCTATCGGAAATGCTGTGAAAGACGGTACGATTGCTCCTGCATCCAGAAGTGGTTTTGAAGCAGCAAGGAAATTGTTTAAGACATCTGTCAAAACTCCAAGCTTTATCACTGCTCCGGAGGAAATGCCTAATTTCGGTAAGATATCTCTTATGAAAAATCAGGAGGGAATATATCTTGCATACCTCACCGATCCTGCGGCGATTGCAAAGGTTCTGCCTGCACCGTTAAAACCATTTTCCGTGCCTGTAGTTACGGTATCTGTGTGCCATGTTAAGGAGCCTACCTTTGCTGATGATTATTATGAAGCAATCCTTGGTGTTTACTGTACATATGGAACACAGCTTGGATTATATCCAATAGGACTTGTACTTGGGGGAACCGGTGCAGAAATGGCAGTTCAGTGTGGACGTGACAATGGATCAATTCCAAAGAAACTGGGATCTGAATTTGTAATCCGTCGAAACAATGATCATGTGACCGCTCAAGTCTGCCGTCGTGGTACTGAACTTGTAAATATTGATCTCAAGATTGGTGAATATAATAACGCAATGACCGGAATGCTGTATCAGTTCCCAGAAGCCGGTAAAAAGACATATGGCGGTGGTTTCTACTTCCACCTTGACCGCGAACCGGATAAAGAAGGAAAATCACATTTCCAGAATGGTGCTCTGCTTCAGAATCTCTGTGAATACAATTACCATTCATGGGAGCCTGGTTTTGCAGCGATTAAATTACAATCGTCCATTGATGATCCATGGGGAGAACTTCCAATCAGAACAGTCATTGGAGGTGCGTATTCCTCAAATGATCTGATGGTTCATAAACTGAATTTATGTGAAGAGATTGACGCAGATGTTCTGGCACCGTATCTGCTTACCGCACGGTATGACAGAACAGCATTCATGGAAACAGGAAGAAGATAAGGAGGGCATTGCCATGAAGTTTGAAAACAAAGTAGCAATCATTACCGGTTCAACAAGAGGAATCGGAAGAGCAACCGCAGAACTCTTTGCAAAAGAAGGAGCAAAAGTCATAGTTGTTGGAACAAAGGAAGAACTGGGAGAAAGCTGTGTGAATGAAATCAAGGCAGCCGGAGGAGAAGCAATTTTCTGTAAAACAGACGTGACATCTGATGAAAGTCTTGATAACCTGGTTAAAACAGCTCTGGACGCCTACGGAAAAATAGACATTCTCGTTAATAATGCAGGAGTAGGCGGAACAACTGCCAATATGGATCAGATCACAATGGATGAATGGAACACTGTTCTTGCAACAAATCTCACAGCACCATTTGTTCTTTGCAAGAAACTAATCCCTATTATGGAAAAACAAGGAGCTGGAACCATCGTCAATGTAGCTTCCATGGCAGCAACCGCAGCTGGCCGCGGAGGGCTTGCTTACACTTCTGCTAAACATGGCCTTCTTGGACTCACCCGTCAGATGTCATTGGATCATGGACGTACAGGAGTGCGTATAAATGCTGTTCTTCCAGGACCGATTGCAACAGATATGATTGCACGTGTGCTTGCAATTCCACAGCATCCGGTAACAATGAAGATTGGAATGAGTCCGGCAAAACGTCCTGGAGAACCTATCGAAGTAGCACAGGCCATTGCATTCCTTGCATCAGACGAAGCTAGTTTCATCCATGGAGCAGCTTTGGCTGTAGATGGCGGATATACGATATTTTAAAAATAATTGATATGCATTAGAAAAAGGAGTCATTTGGACTCCTTTTTTCAGTACGTAGGATCTGACTGCAGAGATAAATCAAAATATAGTACCCTAAGGAAAATCATCCAAGTCTAACGTACTGTCAGTACATGAATTCTTAAATAGGAGAGAACTATGTGCAGCAGATATTACATTGATCCCGGTATGACGGAAGATATTTCCAGAGTGGTACAGAACATAGATGGGAGGATCTGGCTGGCACAAGGAGATACCCGTCCGACCGATGTCGCACCAGTCATTGGACAGTCAGAACACGGACTGGAACTGGGTATATGCAGATGGGGATATCCCCTGTCAAAAAGCAAGGGTCTGGTCATCAATGCAAGGGTAGAAACTGTTTTGGATAAACCTTCTTTTCAAAACGGGATCTTATATCACCGGCTGTTGATTCCGGCAGGCGGTTTCTACGAATGGAATTCCCTGAAAGAAAAGAGTATCTTTACCAGACTGGATTCCTCTGTGCTGTACATGGCAGGGTTCTGTGACTGGTTTGATAATAGCAAAATGCCTGTACTTCTGCAGGCTTAGTCTTAATTTCTGTGATTTCATATTCGCCCTGGTCAAGGTTTTTAAAACTTCCAAATCCGTATTTCGTCCTTGTTTCCATATAAATCCAGTAGTACAATATGTTTATAAACATAAAGGAGGATTTGATTACCATGAAGAGAAAAAGGTTTTCCAGATTACTATTCTTAATGCTGACTATCATGATTACTGTTACGTTTTACCAGCCAGCCCAAGCAGCTTCCGGTAAATACACCGGGACCTACACAAAAACATGGTCTGTTTCAAGCAATATGACGGTCACCATCAAGCCGAGCTATTCCGTCATTGTAAATAAGGTTACCAGTACCAAAGTCAGGCTTCAGCTTGAAAAACTGGGAGTCAATGGTTCGCCTATCTATGCGACTGCTCCCATTACAGCAAAGCGTAAAGGAAACACAGTTTCTTTTAAGTGGAAAGATACATGGGGCAATTCCGGCACTGGAACATTAAAATTGTACAAAGGATACGTCAAATTAAAAGTAAAGCAGACATATACCGCCAGGTGGAATCGGAGTACTCTGGATACAAGCGGAAAATATATGAAAATCTACCGCCAGAGTGGTAATACAAAAATGGATAATATAGATTTATAACAACAGGGCAGAAACAGTTTTAATGCTGTTTCTGCTCATTTGTTTGGTTAATAAATTTTTGTCATTTTGGAAGTGTCCATAAAATTTATTTTCCGAATTTCTCCAATGTCTCCAGTACTCACATCCGGACAAAACGTGTAATCTTTTGTCTGGTTCCCAATAGTCACACGGGCATACCAGTGTTCGCTCCAGTTCCCGTCGTAATAAAGATTGCTTATCTTGTCGAAACCACCGATCTCTTTTGCTATGGCACACAGGATTGTTGGGGTTGTAGAGAATGTCTGGGTCTGACTTTGCGAAGTACAACTAAAAGGATAAAGCAGAGTTAAAAGATCTATAAAAGAAGTATAAAATCGGAAATAGAGTGGAAAGAGAGAAAAAAAAAGCCAGAGTTCCTGCTATAATACCTACATCAATGTTTGAGGCACTTTTTTCTGTTCCTTTTTAAAAGGCACTGCTCTGGCAGTTCTTTTGACCAGGGCAGAAGACTGTCGATAACGGATGGATCTTCCAGATGATGATTGTTTGGCGTTTCAGTGAGCAGATATTTCAGATACTCATAGACATCCAGTTCATTCGCTCTGGCGTTTTCCACCAGTGTATATAATACTCCATTTGCAAATGCTCCTTTCGGAGTATCAGCGAACAGCCATGCAAGAATGTCTGAGTCTGACCCTATGAAGTACAACTGAAATAAAAAAAGAGCCGTTCATTGATAAGCAATCCAATATAGACTTTGGAAAATATCTAGTAAAAAGAATCAAATATGTAGTTGTATAAAAGTATCATACACATAGGGGAGGAAAATCTATGGAACGCATACATATTGTTAAAAAAAGTGTAACAAAGTTAGATGTCGATTGTGTGGTTAATGCTGCCAATGAAGGATTGTGGGCAGGCGGTGGAGTATGCGGAGCTATTTTCAAAGAAGCCGGATATAATGAATTGACAGATGCTTGCACGAAGATAGGTCATTGCGATACAGGAAATGCTGTGATCACACCAGGGTTTCAGTTGAAAGCCAAATATATTATTCACGCTGTTGGACCACAGTGGCATGGTGGCAGTCATAATAAAGAACATTTGCTTCGAAAATGCTATCAAACGGCATTGCTTTTAGCACGGGATAATGGATGTAAATCTATAGGATTTCCTCTAATTTCCTCTGGTATATATGGTTATCCAAAGAAAGAAGCGTGGCAAGTGGCACTAAGGGCAGTTGCAGATTCTCTTGATTCTTTTGTGGATATGGAAGTCTATTTTGCTGTATTAGATGATACGATGCTTGCTATGGGACAGGAAATATATCATGCTATGTTCGATTATACAGGTGATTCATTGTTGGTATCTATTGATAAAGAAAAGCTGTGGCAGTGTATAGAGCTGTTGTGTAAAATACGGAAAATTGAATGGAAAACACCGCCATCAAAAAATGGATTGAATTATTTTCCCTTTCCAATCTATCCAGAGGGGATTTGGCAGGTGTTTAACCTTATGAAGCCGGATAGAGATTATGGAAAACATATGGAACAACAGCCGAGAAACATAGTACCAAGTGAGATGTCTGTAGAGCAGATTAATACAAGACTCACCTTGATTCAAAGGAGTGAACGTTTCGGTGATGGTAATGTTGCAGCAGAAATAGAAAATGGTAATTTGTTAAAAATGTTACTTCGCTTAGATGATCTTTTGAATAAAAGCGTAAAGAACTAGAATTTGCTTGAAAGAAGGTGAGGCAACACATTTGTAGCATTGGGGTCTGACACCAATGTGGTCAACCTAGCGTCAACTTAGGGGCATATTAGCGAATATCCTCTAATGCAAACTACAAAATTAATCGGTTTATGACAGAAAACAGTTGCTGTTTTGCTGGAAACCAGAAGATTCATAAAAATTGCCGCACTTAAATAAGCCTATTGATGAATGCTGGCTCTATTTTAAAAAGAAGCTTTTTTATTTCGGAAATGTGGACGTCCCTTGGATTTCAATTTCTTCCTTGGAAACGACCTGCCGGGCAGGAGCTGTGATCTGCAGCGTACAGCATCTGTATATAACTGTTCAATAATTGAAAGCTCAAACAGTCCGCAGAGTATTTTGGAAACAATACTTTTGATCCGTCCAATGATAAATGCACGATTGGCCTGATAACGGAACTTATTTGTGCTTTTGGCAGAAATCTGTATTTCCTCATCTGCTTCATTTTTTATAAGGGAGGCCAGATTCGATAAAAGCATATTTATATAAAATTCCTGCTGTATAGACACTGCAGTAGCACCGGAAAACTCTTCCATGGCAAAGCGGCTTTTTAATTCTTTGTACTTAAGTTCTACAGGCCATCTGTAGAAGTAAAGTTCCTGGAACATATCTTTTGTAACAGCAGGATCAAACAGGTTTGTTGCAAGATATTCTTTTGTGCCATCATCAAGCGGGATCTCAAGGACACGTATAGGCACATCGGAAGTACCTTCTTTTGAAGTTCCCTGAAGAATGGAAATCATATCACCATTGCATTTTTTAGATAAATTGATTCCCTCTTTCAGTCTCATAACACAGAGATGCCCATGCTCTACACAGTAGCGGAACATATCTTCTGAATAATAACCTCTGTCAAAAATAATAATACTGTTGTTATATAGTCCCATATCTTCAAGAACTTTAAGATGTTCTAATGCAGCTGCTCGTTCAGAGGAAAGAAATTTATGGATAGATGCATGAAGGATATAATCATCCAGAACATCATAAATTATTGAAGCCAGTCCCATGGTATAACGTCGGTTTGGATCAGGATAGCTGGACATTTCGCCAAAGAAATCAAAAGTTGATTTTGAATTCGGAAGTTCGATCCTGGAACCATCTACTGCAAAAAGATGATAACCCTGCCACAGCTTTCTTGAAGGGATCTGGCTGTAAAACAGATCAACAGAAAGGTAATAAAGTTCCTTGAACAGTGAAGGATTAATGAACTGTCTGGCTTTGGAAAGTGCCTGTTTTGAAACATCCGGAAAAGAAAGCGTGCCCAGTTCTTCTCTGATCTGTGAAAGATTCTGGAACATGGAAGCTTTTGAAGAGAAGAACAGATAAATAATAACTTGCAAAAGTGAAAGTTTTCTTCGCCGTACAAAATGTTTTTCCACCCGATGGGGTTCCAGTTTAACTTGATCTGTGATATAATCTTTAATGGGTGCGAGCTGTGAAATCAGCATAGCTGATTTCCCCTAGCGAGCGGAAGAAATTC
>NZ_JAJDMJ010000056.1:0-25070 GCF_020593585.1 Blautia sp. DFI.6.71 | reverse complement strand
AAGAACCGCGGGACACGCGGGGATAGCCTGTTTTAGCTTTGCCCTGAAGGGCAATCGAGCAGGAAGCCCCATTTCAAAATCTGTAAGATTTAAGTGGCGGGAGCATGTCACTGGAGCTGTATTATGTGCAGGAATCGCAGTGATCCTGACAGCATTATGCAGTGTTTTATGTCCTCAGATTCTGCATATTTTATCTGTACCAGAGGACATTTATGACAATGCATATAGTTATCTGCTAATCATTTTCCTGGGGATTCCCTTTACGATTTTATATAACTATCTGTCCAGTATTTTACGATCAGTGGGAGACAGCAGGACACCGTTTATATTTCTGGCGTTATCTGCTGTTCTGAACATTTTTCTGGATTTATTCTGTATTATAGTGCTGAGACTTGGATGTGCCGGAGCTGCTATTGCAACGATTTCTGCACAGGCGATCAGTGGGATTTTGTGCCTTGTTTTTATTATCCGCAAAATGAAACTTCTGTGGCTCAAGAAAGAAAACAGGGCAATAAAGGGGGGATGCAGTAAAGGAGCTTCTGGCAATGGGAATGCCTACGGGACTTCAGTTCTCCATCACAGCTATCGGAAGTATGGTCATGCAGTCTGCCAATAATGGACTTGGAAGCACTTATGTATCTGCATTTACGGCAGCAATGAAGATCAAGCAGTTTACCATGTGTCCGTTCGATGCTATCGCAACCTCTGCATCTGTATTCTGTAGCCAGAATCTTGGCGCAGGACAGTCTGACAGGATAAAAAAAGGTCTGCGCTGTGGTATTGCAGTAGGAATTTTACTGATTTTTGCAGGGCGTACACTTTCCATGCTGTTTGTTGGAAAGAGTGCGGTGGCAGTTTTGGATGCCTCTGCCAAATACCTCAGATGTATGGGATTTTTCTACTGGAGTCTTGGTATTCTCAATGTTGCCCGCATGGTAACTCAGGGACTTGGATATTCAGGCAGAGCAGTTTTTTCCGGCGTAACAGAAATGATCGCCAGAACAATTGTCAGTCTTGGATTTGTAGGGACTTTTGGATTTACTGCCATCTGTTTCGCAGACCAGACCGCATGGATCACAACAACCTGCTATATTTTTCCGACATGCCTGTGGTGCATCCGAAAGTCTACAAAAATGCTTGCATCTATAGCAGTCCGAGTAAATAATGCATCATAATCCAGCCCATCAGAGTGTGAAATTCTGCGTCAGATATCTTCCTTGTCTTTCGCACTCTGCTGAACTGTCTTAAATGCATTATTTATTAGGACTGTTATAATAAAAGTATGACAAAATAAGAAAACAGCTATGCAAGAGCAGCAGATAAAAATATCTGTACTCTTCATAGCTGTTTTTATGTATGGTTTATATATGGTAAAGCTATTGACTATATGGATATCAGGTTAAAAGAGCTTCTGCTCAGATGCTTTTTTATCCGTAAATGGTCCTGCAACAGTTTTGACATCTCTGTGATTTCCAAAGAAATCCTGATTAAAGATAATCGGGCTTCCGTCAGGATTTTCGTATTTCTGCTCCGGTTCGAATGCCATACCAAGTGTTTCAGTTGAGATGATACCGTCGGTTTCTTCTTTGATGATATCATACAGGTTGGTCTTCAGATACCAGCCATCTTCTTTTTCTTCGACAGAGATATCTACAGAATGCTCTGTATCTGTGACTGCGTCTGTTTCTTTTTCCCATGCACGTGCTCCATTGAAATAGAGATTGCCGGATGCCCATACAGGAAGATGATCATAATAGCAGTTGCCTGTTGTCTCAGAACCCATTCCGCAGTAACCTTCGAACTGTCTGTTCCATTCATCAAAGGTTGGATATCCGTTAAATTTGAAAGTTCCTGTGATCACATTGCAGTCATCCCACATATTTCCATTGTTACCCATAAGATCAGCCAGATCCTGCATACAAGGACGGATCGGTTTCTGAATGAAGATGTTGTTGTAGAATCTGTCATCTCCATGAAGGATGGTCATAAATCCTGCAACCTGAGTTCCGTGTTTGGTGTGATATGGAGTATATCTCGGAGATGGAATATCAGGTGCACCGTTGTCTGTACCGATACCAACAGAAACGAAGCCGCCGCAGATCAGGTTATGTACAAGGGCAACACCCTGGGTTGCAATTTTCAGTGCACGGTCAGACAGCAGGATATTGTGGTCGATTAATGTCGGACCATGGGAAACCTCAACGAAGATATCTTCTCCTACGCTTGTGACAGCGTCATCCCCTGCCTCGAAGTCATTAGGAAGAGCATTGTCATGGAAGAGATTTCCTGTAACGCGGGTTCCCTGTGCCTGCCAGTCAAGCCACAGACCACGGGTGCAGTTGTGGATATGGTTGCGGCGGAAAATAACATCGATAGCAGCATGCATTTTGATACCGCCGATCTCTGCTCCTGCCAGATTCTGCTTGTTGTTAATGTGATGAATATGGTTGTCTTCAATAACAGAGAATACGCCTCCAAGATGTCCTACAATACCTGTCTGACCGCAGTCATGGATCTCACATCTGCGTACAATATGGGAACCGATGTGTTCTTTATCCCATCCTTCATAGGAAGCCTGGCAGATGCAGTCGCGTTCTGTCTGAGTTCCGTCTTTGTATTTCCACTTTAACCATTTGTTATCATTTTCAGGCTGCAGATATTTACCAAGAGAAATACCGCTGCATTTGGATTCATAGATTTCACAGTCTTCGATGATCCATCCTTTGGACCAGTGAGGACCGACCATTCCCTCCTGATAAGCGGTAGGGGGAGCCCACTGAGTAGCAGCCTGACTGATGCGGAAACCGGAGAGAGTGATATATCCGATTCCTTCACTTTCCGGATAGAAGCAGTTTCTTCTTACACTGATCTCAACATTTTCTTTATTGGGATCTTTTTCATGGAAGTTTGCATAAATAATTGTCTGATTATTGGCTTCATCCTGTTCTGCGTACCATGTATATACAGAGAAATCAGGATCCCATGAGATAGTACTTTTTTGTGGATTTTTAACTTTATCCAGAGTGGTTACTTCATACATGGATTTTTCATTCAGATATACATCTCCTGTATGAGCAATAAATGTAGCGATAAACCAATCTCCGGATACCAGGGTAGTAAATGGGTTATAATCACCGAAGATTCCGTTCGGAATGACTGCTTTCCATACAGTGCCTTCTACATTTTCCCAGTCTTTGACAGCTTCACTTCCTGTAATGTGCGCCTGTCCTTTTATTGCAGAACGGTAGGTGATACGCTTGTCTGCCGTTCCAGCGTGAATCGGATTAACAGCTTCACGGTATAATCCCGGTGCAACGATGACTTCATCTCCCGGAAGTGCCTTTGCAGCGGCCTCCTGAATAGTTTTGAATGGATTTTCTTTTGTTCCGTTTCCGGTCTGGATCACGGATGCATCAACGTAAATAATCATTATAAAAACCTCCCGGCCTTCTGGCCTGAATCCTTCTGTTTGCGGGCGAAATGCCCATAAGATATGTAATCTAGTGTAGCATGTAGATATGCAGCGAAACAATGGAATCCTGTGTCGTTTTATATGAATTTTGTGATGATTCATTACTGTTCACTGAAAATGTCGGATTCGAAAATAAGAGAACGAAAGAATTTCCGGCAAAAATCCTGTAAATAGAATAAATCTTGATACTTAAAACTTAAAATAGTGAGTAAATACCGGGCTTTATTTACCAGTAACTTTTACCTGCATATTACATAGATTTTGATGTAAATACTCTGCAGATGAGATATTATAAAAAATACAAATATTTTCAGAAAGTGCGGGCTATCATGAATAAAAAGAAATCAAAGAATAAAAAACAGGATAAGCAGAGTGAGAAGCCGGTTCCGAGGAAAAAGGAAGAGGAGCAGACAGAAGGAACTGGTAGAAATTCAGCTCAGAACCCTTGCTATGGATTACTGGTCTGTACTGGAATATCATATATATACTGCCTGGATTTCAAAAACAAAAATCCAGGCAGTTATTTTAATACCAGCGTGTCATTGGCAAATCATTATTGATTCCTTTGGTCATCAGAATCTGGTGCAGATCAATAATTCCGTTATGGAAGGTTGCAGCACATGCTGACAGGTAAAGTTCCCACATACGCAGGAAGGATTCATCAAACATGGTCTTTTCCTTTTCTATATTCTCACGGAAATTCTTTTCCCAGTGGAGCAGAGTTTTATTGTAATGCAGACGCAGATTTTCAATGTCCAGAGTGTGGAAATTGTCCTCTGCCATATGATTCAGGATTTCTCTCAGACTGGGAACGGTTCCGCCTGGAAAGATATATTTCTTGATCCATGGATCACCCGGATGTTCTTTCAGTGCACTGATAAAATGAAGCAGGAATAATCCGCCCGGTTTCAGAACTTTCTCTACACAGTCAAGGAAGAGCTGATAATTGTCACGGCCAACATGTTCCAGCATTCCCACACTGACTACCCGGTCAAACTGATAGTTATGTTTCGGCAGATCACGGTAATCCATCAGTTCCACTGTAAGATAATCTTCCAGGCCCTGATCTTTGATGCGCTTTTGGAATTCTGTATATTGTTCGTGGCTTAAAGTGATTCCTGTACCATGTACTTTGTATTTTTTGGCAGCCTCAATCAGCAGAAAACCCCATCCGCAGCCGATATCAAGAAGACTCATACCTTCTTCCAGGTGTAATTTTTTCAGAATATAATCTACTTTATTAACCTGTGCCTGATATAAAGAGTCATCGTCATGAATGAAGTAGCCACAGGAATAACTCATGGTTTCGTCCAGCCATAATTTATAAAAATCATTTCCGATATCATAGTGGCTGGTGACTTCCTTTTCCTGATTTTTTTTGGATGTAGAACTGAACATGATCTTTTTCAGAGCAGATTCATTGGTAGAAAATTTGCTCATCTGTCCCAGAAAATGATCCAGTGCCTCGTAAAGATTTCCTTCAATATCCAGATCTCCCCGCATATAAGCCTCGCCTAATGCCAGGGAAGTGCTTTTGAGCAGCTCGGCCAGAGGAATTGTTTCCTTAAAATTTACTGTAAATGTGGGTTCTCCCTCTCCGATTGGATATTCGGAATTCTTGAACTTTACCAGAAATGGATAGTCCGTAAAGCGTTCAAGGAATTGCACCATTGCTTTTTCTTCAGCCTTTTCTCCTAATGTCTCAAACATAATATACCTCCTTTAACACAAAACTATGATACACCTTTGGGGGCGCTTATCGTCAAGGGGAGAATTAAACAAAGATATCTGGGAAATTGGTCAGACTTGTAGCAGAATAATGGAAATAGAAGAAGAAACAAAAAGTTCACAAAAAACATCTTGACCATCAAAGAAACACAAGTTATAATCCCCTATATAAAAATTTTCGTGCAAAGAGCAGACAATGGGGTCTGAGAAAGAATCCCATTGTCTGCTCTTTTTTGCGTACTACGAAGACTTTTATTACTGTTCACACACCACTATCCCGCGAGGTGTTTTGGCTACGTTACTGAGAACGGAGTGAACAGTAACAGATTTTTGCATATTATAATCCGCACAATTCGAGAGGAGGAATATCATGAGGCTGAATCCCAAAGAACAGGAAAAATTAATGCTTCATATGGCAGGAAATCTTGCAAAAGAGAGAAAGGAAAGAGGTCTGAAACTGAATTACGTGGAGGCACTTGCGTATATCAGTTCTGAACTCCTGGAGCTTGCAAGAGATGGTAAAACAGTAGTAGAGCTGATGCAGCTTGGAACCAAGATTCTTACAAAGGATGACGTAATGGATGGTGTTGCTGATATGATCGGTGAAGTTCAGGTAGAGGCAACATTCCCGGATGGAACCAAGCTTGTGACAGTACATAATCCAATTCAGTAAGGAGGAGAATGAGCATGAAGATCGGTGAAATTATGGCCGCAGATCGTGAGATCACACTTAATGAAGGCAAGAAAACGGTGACAGTAACAGTGGCAAACAAAGGCGACAGACCGGTTCAGGTCGGTTCTCATTTTCACTTCTTTGAAGTAAATAAATGCCTTTCTTTTGACAGGGAAAAAGCCTATGGATATCATCTGGACATTCCTTCTGGAACATCTGTAAGATTTGAGCCGGGTGAAGAAAAAGAGGTTCAGCTTACAGAAATGGGCGGCAGACAGAGAGTATTCGGACTGAATGATCTCACCCGCGCCCAGGCAACTGACGATACAAAAGCAGCATCCATGGAAACTGCGAAATTAAAAGGATTTCTGTAAGGAGGGACAACAATGAGTACAAAAATTTCCGGAAGCAAATATGCGGCAATGTATGGCCCGACTACAGGAGATAAGGTACGTCTGGCAGATACAAGCCTTGTGATAGAAGTAGAGAAAGATTATACAACCTATGGAGACGAAGTAAAGTTCGGTGGCGGCAAGACAATCCGTGACGGTATGGGACAGTCTGTAAAAACCTGCAGTAAAGACGGAGATCTGGATCTTGTAATTACAAATGCATTGATCGTAGACTCCACAGGAATCGTAAAAGCAGATATCGGTATCAAAGATGGCAAGATCGCAGGAATCGGTAAAGCCGGAAACCCGGACATTATGGATGGTGTCACACCCGGAATGACAGTCGGCGCATCTACAGAAGCACTTGCAGGAGAAGGAATGATCGTAACTGCAGGCGGAATTGATACCCATATCCATTTCATCAGCCCACAGCAGATCGACTGTGCATTATACAGTGGTGTAACTACTATGATCGGTGGTGGTACAGGCCCTGCAGACGGTACAAACGCAACTACCTGTACACCTGGACCATGGAACTTAAAAATGATGTTAAAGGCAGCCGAGGAATATCCGATGAACTTAGGTTTCCTTGGAAAAGGTAACTGCTCAGACGAAGCTCCTCTCATTGAGCAGGTTAAGGCCGGAGCTATGGGACTGAAGATCCATGAGGACTGGGGTGCAACACCTGCAGTTATCAATCACTGTCTGAATGTGGCAGATGAATATGATGTACAGGTTGCCATCCATACAGATACATTAAATGAAGGTGGATGCGTGGAAGATACACTTGCAGCCATCGGTGGCAGAACCATTCACACTTACCATACAGAGGGTGCAGGCGGTGGACATGCACCGGATATCATCCGCGCAGCAGCAGCTCCGAACGTACTGCCATCCTCCACAAACCCAACAATGCCATATACAGTCAACACTCTGGATGAGCATCTGGATATGCTGATGGTTTGCCATCATCTTGACAAGAGAATCCCGGAAGATGTTGCATTTGCAGATTCCCGAATTCGTCCTGAGACAATCGCAGCAGAGGATGTTCTTCATGATATGGGTATCTTCAGTATGATGAGTTCTGACTCTCAGGCTATGGGACGTGTAGGTGAGGTTATCACACGTACCTGGCAGACAGCAAGTAAGATGAAAGATGAGAGAGGTGCACTTCCGGAAGATGCAGGACACGATAATGACAACTTCCGTGTAAAACGTTATATCTCCAAATATACCATCAACCCGGCAATCACACACGGTATTTCCCAGTATGTGGGCTCTGTGGAAGAAGGTAAATTTGCAGACCTCGTTCTCTGGAATCCAGTATTCTTTGGTGCAAAACCAGATATCATCATCAAAGGCGGTATGATCATTGCATCTAAGATGGGCGATGCAAATGCATCCATTCCGACAACACAGCCGGTTCTCTATCAGCCAATGTTTGCAGCTCATGGAAAAGCTAAGAACGAAGCCTGCCTGACCTTTGTGTCCCAGGCTGCCGTGGATGAGAATGTAAAAGAGAAATACGGTCTTGAGAAAACTGTAGTACCTGTAAAGGGATGCAGAAATATCAGCAAAAAAGATATGGTATTTAACGACAGAACACCGGAACTGACCGTAGATCCGGAGACATATAAGGTTACTGTTGACGGCGAAGAGATTACTTCCAAACCGGCAGAGAAACTTCCGCTGACACAGCTTTACAGTCTGTTCTAAAAACTCTGAATAGTTACAATCTGGTTATCTGATCATAAAAATGATATTCGCAGGACTGTTATTTATGGAGTTTTGTGAGAACTTTTATAAGAACTTACCAAACAATATAATGACAGTCCTGTCAGATTTAACAGAAAAATATACTGAAGAAGCAGGAGAGGAGAGAATATTATGTTAGGAGTTTGTCTTTTATTCGTAGGAATCGTACTGATCAACAATGGTATGTGTTCTTTATACAATGTAGACGGAAAATCAACCGCCATCATGAACATCTTTACAGGTGGGCTTTCTTTATTTATTAACTTTGTCAATCTGGTGCAGGGCAATTATTATGCAGCAGGAACAGGATTACTGTTCTGCTTTACCTATCTTTTCGTAGCCCTGAGTAAATTCCTGAAAGCAAGCCCGATTCCATTTGCATGGTTTTCTACTTTTGTAGCCATCAATGCGGTGATCTTCGGTACAATTGAGGGATTTACAGGAAGCACTGCACTGGGAATCACACCGGATCTGCGTTGGGCAGCAATCTGGTATCTGTGGGCAATTCTCTGGGGGACTGCTTTCGTAGAAGATATCTGCGGAAAAAAACTGGGAAAATTCGTTCCATATCTTCAGGTATTTGAAGGAATCGTAACTGCATGGGTTCCTGGAGTTATGATGTTACTTCAGATTTGGTAAAAAATAAATCTGATAAGAAATTTTTATCGGATTCAGGAGGTCGAAAACAATGCTGTGTGAACAGGTTTTAGGAAAGCTTCATGACTTTGATACTACAGGAAAAACAATAGAATATGTAGATATCGAATGGCACGAAGCATTCAAGAAAATACATAAAAAAACAACAGACAAAGGAACAGAAGTGGGAATCCGCATGGATGATTCCATTCTAGCCAGAGGTCTGTATCAGGATGATGTGATCTACGCAGATGATGAGAAGCTTGTAGTGGTAAATACACCGCCATGTGAAGTGATCTGCGTTTCTCTGACTCCCGGACATGAGAAAATGTCTGCAAAAGTCTGCTATGAAATCGGAAACAGACATGCACCACTCTTCTGGGGAGAGAATGATACGTTTATTACGATCTATAACGAGCCCATGCTTGTCATGCTTCAGAAAATCCATGGAGTTCAGGCAGAGAAAGAAGTGCTGAAGCTGGACTTTGACAAGAGAATTTCTGCAAGTATTCATAATCATCATCACTAAATTTATCTGGATAATCAATATGCAAATGAATTATTATGGAGGTTCTTCATGTCAGAAAAACAATTTTATTTACTGCAGGTAAATGATGCGTTATTTCCAATCGGAGGCTATTCTCATTCACAGGGACTGGAGACTTATATCCAGCGGGGAATTGTCCACGATGTAGACACAGCCAGAGAATATATTACGCACAAAATCAAATGGAATCTTGCATACACAGAGCTTCTGGCAGCCAGACTAGCCTATGAAGCGGCTGAGAAAAAAGACCTGAAAGAACTTCTATATCTGGAAGAACTTCTGGAAGCATCAAGAATTCCTATGGAGCAGAGAGAGGCAGCCAGAAAAATGGGTTCCCGTTTCGCAAAAACCATTGAGAAACTTGGATTATCCATCAGTGAAAACGGGATTTTCAGAGAATATCTGGATGCACGAAAAGGAAAAGCAGTAAATCATTGCTGTATTTACGGAGTTTTCTGCGCAGAAATGCAGATTCCGCTGGAGAAAGCCTTAACGCATTATCTCTATGCACAGACCTCAGCTATTGTGACAAACTGTGTAAAAACAATTCCATTGAGTCAGACATCCGGGCAGCAGCTGCTAAGTGGCTGTTATGGAGAATTTGACGAGATATTAAAAGATGTGATGACAAGAAGTGAAGAAGATATGTGTCTCTCTGCGCCGGGATTTGATATCAGAGGAATCCAGCATGAGAAACTCTATTCCAGGTTATATATGTCGTAGTTTGAATCTGACATTAGTTTTTCCAGGCTAAAATGTGAATAGAAATAGAATCATGTGCATAATATGAAATCTTAAAAATTTATATGTGGAAAATTAGCGAACAGATTATAAGAAGCTATCAACAAGTAAAGTAGAAAAGAGGAAATCGGTATGTCATATGTAAAAATCGGAGTTGCCGGACCTGTAGGTTCCGGAAAAACAGCACTTATTGAAGCATTGTCAAGAAAGATGGCAAAAGATTACAGCATCGGCGTCATCACAAACGATATTTATACAAAGGAAGACGCACAGTTTCTGGCAAAGAACAGTGTTCTTCCGGTAGAGCGTATCATTGGTGTGGAAACAGGCGGCTGTCCTCATACAGCGATCCGCGAAGACGCTTCCATGAATCTGGAAGCAGTAGATGAGATGATGGAGCGTTTCCCTGATATTGAACTTCTTTTCATCGAAAGTGGTGGAGATAATCTGTCTGCAACATTCAGTCCGGAACTGGTAGATGCAACCATCTTCGTCATTGATGTAGCAGAAGGAGATAAGATTCCACGTAAAGGCGGTCCTGGAATCACACGCTCTGATCTCCTTGTCATCAACAAGATCGACCTGGCTCCATATGTAGGTGCAAGTCTCGAAGTAATGGAAAGAGACTCCAGAAAAATGCGCGGTGACAGACCATTCCAGTTCACAAATATCCGCGGAGATGAGAACGTGGATAAAGTAGTGGAATGGATTAAGAAGAATGTACTCTTAGAAGGAATGTAAAGAAAGCCTATGGATAACAAATTTGGAAAAGTTTCCCGTATCAGTGCCTGCGCCGCACTGAAAGATGGAAAAACCATTCTGGAAGACCTGTCTTTTACAGCACCATACAAGATCATGACACCTTTTGAAAAGGAAAATGGAGGAATCCAGATCATGCCTCTCTGCGCATCTGCCGGAATCATGGCAGGAGATTCACAGGAATTTTCCTACCATGTAAAAGAAGGTGCAGACCTGGAGATTCTGTCCCAGTCTTTCGAGAAGATTCACAAGATGGATGAAGGCTCTGCCAGCCGTACCATAGAAGTGCAGGTAGATAAAAATGCTGCATTATACTATTATCCTCAGCCTGTAATCCCTTTTGCACAGTCTGCTTTTGACAGCAAAATGACGATTCATCTGGAAGATGAAACTTCGAAATTGTTTTTGCTGGAGATCATTTCCTGTGGTCGAAATGCACATGAGGAACGATTTCAGTATCGCAGATTTTCCTCAAAGGTATTGCTGTACCGGGGAGAAAAACTGATCTACAGAGACAACACCAGATATGAACCGGGCAAAATGCCGATGGAAGGAATCGGGTTGTACGAGGGTTTCACACATATGGCAAACCTGTTTCTGTCTAAACTATGTGACAGAGGTGACGCGGATGGTCTGGATAGAACATCAGAACTGAAGGAAAAGATCTGGCAGATTCTGGATGAAGATTCAGAAGTAGACGGCGGTGTTACCCGCCTGACTACGGGTGATCTGGCATTGAGAATCTTCGGACATCGTGCCCAGAAATTACAGCAGATAGCTGAGAAAATTAAGGAAATCTATACTTCCTGCCAGATAAATCATAAATCGGTTATGAATGAATGACTTTCCGTCCCAGTGGCTACGTTACCGTGAACGGAGTGAACAGTAACGATCTCTTTTTGGTAGTTGAAGCTACTAAAATAGAATCCTTGCTATTGTCTTTTGGGGATGTTAAGATAAGGAAAAGAATGAATGGAAGAAATGTATTTTTAGGTTGCTGGGCATGGAGTGAACAGTACCATTTTCAGAGAGGAGTGTAAACAGATGAGCAATAAAAAGAAACTGCCGGTAGGAGTCGATTCTTTTAACAAACTGGTTCAGCATGACTTTTACTATATAGATAAAACAGGTCTGTTGGTCGAGCTTTTGAAAAATTGGGCAGAAGTAAATCTGTTTACCCGACCGAGACGATTTGGAAAAAGTCTCAATATGTCTATGCTGCAGACATTTTTTGAAATTGGTTGTGATAAGACACTGTTTGATGGTCTGAAGATCTCAGAGGAAAAAGAACTGTGCCAGGAATATATGGGGCAGTTTCCGGTGATTTCTATTAGCCTTAAAGGCGTAGAGGGACAGACATTTCAGGAAGCTTTGGCAGCAATGAAATATATTATAGGACAGGAAGCTTTGCGCTTCGGATTTCTTCTGGAAAGTGACAGACTATCTGATAAAGATAAAGACATTTATCAGCAGCTTACAGAAATAGGAAAAGGTACAGGCAGTCTTTTTGCCATGACAAATGATGTATTGGGTACCAGTCTGAAAACTTTGTCAGACTTACTTTGCAGGCATTATGGAAAAAACGTAATTCTTCTTATAGATGAATATGATGTTCCTCTGGATAAAGCGTTTCAGTATGGGTACTATGATCAGATGGTATCGCTTCTTCGTGTAATGTTTGGAAATGCTTTAAAAACGAATCCGAGTCTGTACTTTGCAGTGCTGACGGGATGTCTGAGGATTTCAAAAGAAAGTATTTTTACAGGACTTAATAATCTGAAAACACTTACAATTACAAATGCACAGTTTGACGAATATTTCGGTTTTACAGACAAAGAAGTTAAAGAAATGCTGGCATATTATGATCTGGAAGAACATTATGAAACAATGAAAGAATGGTATGACGGTTATCGTTTTGGAAAAACGGATGTATATTGTCCTTGGGATGTGATTAATTTCTGTGACGATCTGCGGGCAGATGAAGATGCATATCCTCAGAATTATTGGTCTAATACCAGCGGAAATGCCATTGTACGTCGTTTGATTGACAAAGCAGACAGTGTTACGAAAAATGAGGTTGAGAGCCTGATTGCAGGTGACGAGGTTATAAAAGAGATTCATCAGGAACTGACCTATAGTGAGCTGGATCAGTCGATAGAAAATCTGTGGAGCGTATTATTTACTACCGGTTATCTGACTCAGAGAGGCAGAGTAGACGGTAGGAAATATCGTCTGGCAATTCCTAACAGAGAAATCAGAGAATTATTTATAACGCAGATTCGGGAATGGTTCCGTAAGTCATCAAGGAAGGATACAGGGACACTGGAAGCTTTCTGTCAGGCTTTTCCACAGAAAGACGCTGTGAAAATTGAAAAGCTTCTGAATGAATATCTCTGGAATACTATCAGTATTCGGGACACATCTGGCAGAGAGAAAAAGGAGAATTTTTACCATGGAATGATTCTGGGACTTCTCAGATATAAGGAAAACTGGCTGGTGAAATCTAACGCAGAGTCCGGAGAAGGATACAGTGACATTCTCATTGAAGTTCCAGAGAGCCGGACTGGTATTGTAGTGGAAATCAAATATGCAGAAGATGCAGCATTTGATTCTGCCTGCAATAAGGCAATCCAACAGATTGAGGAAAAGCATTATGAGGCAGCACTACTTGGGGATGGTATGGAGAATGTTGTAAAATATGGAATTGCCTGTTATAAGAAAAGATGTAAGGTGTTATTGGCAGAGTAAGAGTTTGTCTTCTGTCCAGGTCAAAAAAAGTATTAATTTTTTTGACCTGGACAGAAAAAGAAATTTGTTTATAATAAGGTCATTAAAATGTGCCGTTTCCGTTTTTAGAGAGAGTTTCTCTTTTTTTGTTGCTAAAATATACCCATAAACAAACAGAAAGCAAACACAAGGAGGAAATGAAACAATGGGTAAAAAGTAGCAGTGATTGGATGAATATCGTACATCTAATGAAGGAAAATATCCAACGCAGATTCAGGATGTAAAGGCGGCTATACGTTATCTGAGAGCTTATGCAGAAAGGTTCAATATTGATGAGGAAAAGATTGGCGTTATGGGAGAATCGGCAGGAGGTTATCTTACATGTATGGCAGCACTGGATAATGCTTCAGGTTTAGATGTAGGAGAACATCTGGAAAAATCAAGCAGAGCACAGGCTGCATGTGCATGGTATCCTCCTACAGACTTAACGGCATTTCCACATGATTTATGATGAGGTCCCTCCTTATAAATAACATTCAGGTCTGCGTGTTTTCAGATAAGGTATTTTATTTCTTAATTGGGATGTTTCCTGGAGATTGATCTCACAGGTGAGAAGCTGTTCGGAATCATCTGCTTTTGCAAGAATATCACCACTTGGATGAATAACCAGTGATTCACCGGAGAAATCCATGGCGTCTTCTCTTCCGACGCGATTACACATGGCAATAAACACCTGATTCTGCATAGCTTGGACACGCATTTCCCATTCAAACATTTCCATTGGCTCTGCTTTCGTGTTGGCAGTGGGAATAATGATCAGATCGGCTCCTTTCAGCGTGCAGGTGCGGATACTTTCCGGGAGATGTCTGTCATAGCAGATGACGATTCCTATTTTTCCGAAGGGTGTGTCAAATACTTTAAATCCTGTATCGGAAGGAGTGTAGTAGTCCTGTTCATAGAACTGTTTTGCCTGTGCGATATGAATCATCTGGGCAGTATCTGCTAACTGTCCATCGGGTGTAATCCACAGGGAAGTATCATATCTTTTTCCCTGACGCTCCAGGTAGACATTAGGTGACAGATAATAGTGATGCTGTGCTGCTTTTTCTTTTAATTTTGAGATTTCCACAGAATCAGGCTGAAGACAATAGCAGTCAACGTTCCTTTTTTCATACTGAGGAAAAAATGGAGAAAGCTGAATCTCTGGGAAAAACAGTAAATCAGTTCCATTTGCCTGATCACAAAATAACAAAGATTTTTCCAGATTCTCCTGCATATTTGAAGCCATAGATATTTGGGCGAGTGCAAGCTTCATAGTAGCAATACCTTTCGTAAAACAGTTTAGATACATCTATCATAAATTGCTGAAGAGGATTTTGCAAGAAAATGTTACTATTTGTTGTGGCATATTTGCAAGCCATTATTCATGTGTTTTAGCTCTGCAAAATGTATTAGATGATACAGAGTAGTATCTTTTTCAATTATATTTGGATAGAATAAGTATTATGAAGGAATTGCAAGAGAAAGACTTGCATGTTAATATATTTATATACAAAAGAATAACAGTTCCAGTTCCTTTGGAGAGGAGAAATCATGCGTGATGAGACAATAATAGACGTATATACGTCTGGAGTAAATGGTGCAGAATATGATGCGGGAATGAAACAGCTTATGAGTAATAAGGAGATTATTATTCCAATTCTGCAGATGACAGTACCGGAATTTAAGATGTGCTCACAGTGTAGAGATTTATCGAGTAGTGAATCGATATCAGGATATTATGAGAATCTTTGACTGAAAATATGTATAAGAAAAGACAGTGATTTCATGTTTGCGCGAAATCACTGTCTTTTTTGTATTTATTCCTGTGATGTAGATTCACGAATAATTAATTCAGTGGGTAGTTGAACTTGCTTAATTTCGGTATCTGGATTATTGATTTTTTCAATCAGAAGTTCAGAAGCAAGATATCCAAGTTGAGAACAAGGCTGTTTGATCGTAGTAATAGATGGAGTTGACAATTGAGAAATATTTGTATTATCAAATCCAATGACAAGAACATCTGAAGGAACTTTTAAATTACAGTATTGTACTGCCTTTATAGCAGCAGCAGCCAGATTATCTGAAATGGCGAAAAAGCAGTCTGGTGGGTTTGGTGAAGACAGAACCTGCACAATTGATGTAAAAGCAAGATCATGATTTAATTCTGGCAACTGGATAATCCAGTTAGAAGGATAATCAATATTAGCAGAAGCCATAATGGATTTATATGCAGCGAGACGTATTCTTGCATAATTAAATTCAATAGGTCCATTTATAATACTTATTTTTTTTCGCCCAATTGAAAGAAAATAGTTTAATGCGAGTTCGGTAGATGCAAAATCATCAATTCCTACGTAGGAGGCATACGGATTGTCAAAATATTCACAACATTGTACGACTGGAACATGGGAAGTAATTAGCTTTAATGCTGATGGAGAAATACTATTTAAAGTAATCACGCCATTTGCTTTTAAACGATGAATCATATGAATAAATTTGTCTACGTTATCAGAGCTAAATTTAAACGATGTAAAAACGACAGACATAGAGCGCATATTTGCAGATGATAAAACACCGTCAATAATTTTTGAATAAAAGGGATTTGACATATCCGGAATATTCATAAGGAGAATTTTATCAGTCTGCTCATCTGATTGAGTAAGAGGAAGCGTGCCGGTAGGATAAGCAGATGGTGTATTATCGGATAATTTTGTTTCACCATATTGATAGCCAAGTTTTTCTATTGCCTGAAAAATAGAATCCAAAGTATTTTTTTTAACATGACAGTTATTATTTAATGCGCGTGATACAGTTGCAATAGATACATTAGCCTCTTTTGCAACATCACGGATTGTAATTTTTTTAGATTGCATACATTCCTCCGTATATTGATAAGTTATAATACTACTATAGCATAAAATTGCAAAATGTAAAAGGAATAAATAAAAAAATGTAACTACATGAAATAAAAAAATGTAACTACATGAAAATGTTACATGAAACAGGTGCCATGATACAGCAAAATAAACAAAAAACAGTTTAAAAAAAAGTATAAAACAACGAAAATGAACAATGAGACGAGATTTTGATTGACTTAAACAGTGAAACAATATATCATGGTGTTACACAAAGAAATGAAAAACGTAACAAGGAGGAAGAAAATGAACGTAAAAATTTCTTACAACACACTGGTATACGCCGGTGAGAATATTGCAGACGGAATCAGACGACTGGCAAAATTTGGCTATGATGGTGTAGATTTTGTAGGTGAACCAGATCAATTTGATACAGCTGAAATCTGCAGACTTTTGAAAGAGAATAATATTGAAGCCAGTTCTATCTGTGCAATTTTTACAAATGAAAGAGATTTTGTTTCAGATGATCCAGTAATCAGAAAACAGGCAGTAGAATATATGAAGAAGTGCGTGGATTTTTCTGTTGCGATTGGAGCAAAATCAATTAGTACACAGGTGACAGCGAATATGAAAATTGACGCTGATGCACCATTTGAAACAGCTTGGAAATGGGCAGTAGAAGGACTGAAAGAAGCCGGAGAATATGCTTTAAAGAATAATATTCGTCTTACATTAGAAGCATGGAATCGATATGAAACATATTTGATAACAAAACTTGATATGGCACTCAAAATGGTTAATGAAGTAGGACTGGAGAATGTTGGTGTCATGGGTGACACATTCCATATGAACATTGAGGAAAGCAACATGGGAGATGCAATTAGAAATGTAGGAAAGAAATTGTATTATCTCCACATTGCAGACAGTAACAGAGCAGCACCTGGAAGAGGTCATATTGATTTTGAAGAAATTGCACAGGCATTAAAAGATATTGATTATAATGGATGGATTTCTATGGAACTCTTACCAGCAGCAGCAAATCCATTTAGCGGAATTGTACAGGAAGAATTCTATGATCAGTACACAGAAGAGTCTATTACATATCTGAAAAAATTATTTTCATAAATTAAAAGATTGGAGAGCTTGAAAATGAAAAGAAAAATGGTAATCGGAATGTTAACAATGGGAATGGTATTATGTGGAGCAATGACAGTATCAGCAGAATCAGATGGATATGTTATTTCTGCTTCCCATGGATACGGTGCTGTAGAACACTGGGAAATTAAAACAATTGGAATGCAGGATGCAGCAAAAGATCTTGGAGTTGAATTTAATTATAAATATGCAGATGGGGATCTGCAGCAGGAAGTAGCAGATATAGAAAATTTTGTTGAGATGGGAACAAATTACATCATTGTAGGACCATGTAATTCAGAAGGAATTGTTCCGGTTATCGAAGAAGCACAGGATAAAGGTGTTGCAGTTGGAACATGCGATATTGGTATTGAAGGCGTGGATGTGGCAAGTTTTGTAAGCTCCGATAATTACGGCATTGGAGAGATTGCAGCAGATTATATAGGAACTGAAATGAATGGAGAAGGCGAGATTGCAATTCTGACATGGCCGGCAGCATCTGCAACTGCTGACAGAGCAAAAGGATTCAAAGATAAAATGGAAGAAAAGTATCCTAATATAAAAATTGTTTCAGAACAGGATTGTAATGCAGACAGAAGTTCATCTCTGGCAGCAACAGAAAGTATCATTCAGGCAAATGGTGATATCAAATTTGTATGGGGCGCAAACGCTGAAATGGCACTGGGAGCATATGCAGCGACACAGTCATTAAATCGTTCAGATATTAATGTAGTTGCAGTTGATACAGATGGGGAAGTTATGGAAGCTATCCAGAATGGAACTAACCTGGTTGCTACAGTTTCTCAGGATCCATATACAATGGGATATAAAGCTCTTGAGAATGCAGTAAAATATCTTGACGGAGAAAAGGTGGAAGATATTGCAATTGAATGTGAATTAGTAACTGCAGATAATTGCGCAGAAATTATTGAAAGAAATGAGGAATATCTGAACAAATAAAAGAAGGTATGCTACATTCTTCAGAATAAAAGTTTCCTTCCTTGTTTAGAACAAAATATATAACAGATGATCTGTGGGCAGTTGGAATCTGACCACAGATTATCAAAATATAGCTTGAGGGACGAAAAAGTGAAAAAAACAATATTAAAAGCTACCGGAATCTCCAAATCATTTTCCCATGTACCAATTTTGAAAAATGTCGATTTTGAATTAGACAGTGCAGAGACACATATTCTTATGGGAGAAAATGGAGCTGGAAAGTCGACTTTAATGAAGATTATAACGGGTGTTTACCAACAGGATAAAGGAAACATATACCTGGATGACGGAAAAGGAAATTTGGAAGAAATTGCTTTTTCAAATCCTAAAATGGCATTGGAAAAAGGAATAAGCATGGTATTCCAGGAATTCAACCTGATGGAAAATATGACGATAGCCGAAAATATATTTATGGGCTATGAACCGGTGAAAAAAGGACTTATTGATTGGAATAAAATGAATCAGGATGCTCTGAAATGGATGGAAATGGTGGAGATTGATGCACCACCAACAGAGCTTGTTGAAAATCTTTCTACAGCACAGAAACAATGTGTAGAAATTGCAAAATGTCTGTCACATAATGCAAAAATCATTATATTGGATGAGCCTACGTCAAGTCTTTCAGAAAGAGAAGTAAGAACGCTCTTTAAGCTGATCGCTAAACTGAAAAAAGAAGGTATCAGCATTATTTATATTTCTCATAGAATGGAAGAGATATTTGAAATCGGAGACAGAGTAACAGTATTTAGAGACGGTGAAAAAATCGACACTCTAAATATTAAAGATACTACTGAACAAAAACTGATTCAATTGATGATAGGGCGAGAATTTAAAGAAAATTATTCAGAATATAAAATAGATGAAAATCGTGAAATTGTACTTGAAGCAGAAAATGTGATCACTTCAAAGTATAAAGACCCTATAAGTTTCAAAGCATATAAAGGTGAAATTACTGGTATATTTGGATTGGTAGGTGCCGGAAGGACAGAACTGGCAAGAGTTTTGTTTGGCATTGACAGAAGTCCATGTGGAACAATAAAAAAAGATGGTAAAGTATTAAATCTTAAGTCAGCAAAAGATGCAATCAATAATAAAATAGGAATGGTACCAGAAGATCGTAAACAGCTGGGACTGGTTCTAAAGCATAATGTGCAGGATAATTTGACAGTTGTAAAATTAAAAGATTTGCCCTGGCTGCTGAAATCAGATCGAGAAGAAGCACAAATCACAGATCATTATATCAATGCGCTGTCGATAGCGACACGTGGAGGACAACAGATTGTAGGAAGATTAAGTGGTGGAAATCAGCAAAAAGTGGTGATTTCAAAATGGCTGTCATTAGACTTGGATGTGCTGATTCTGGATGAGCCAACGAGAGGCGTTGATGTAAAAGCCAAGGCAGAAATCTATGATATTATGAGAAAACTGGCAGATCAGGGTGTTAGTATTATAATGATTTCATCAGATCTTCCGGAAATCTTAAGAGTAAGTCACAGAGTCATTGTTATGCACGATGGAAAGATAACATTAGATGGTCAGACGAAGGATTATGACCAGGAAAAAATAATGCATGCTGCGATAAGTTGAGGGAAAAAATGAATAATAAAACGAATAGAAAAACAGAAAGCGGAGTATCAATAAGAGTTGAAATGATACGACAGCTGACACTTGTGCTGCTATTAGCGGCAGAATTGATAATTTTTGCCTTTATGACGCAAAACTTTTTTACTACTTCAAATATGATTAATGTGCTCAGACAGGTTTCCATTACCGGAATATCTTCCCTAGGTATGTTCATGATCATTCTTTTAGGGGATATTGATCTGTCAGTAGGTTCAATGTATGCGTTTATAGGCGTTATTAGTGCAATTGTATTTAAAACAACAGAAAGTACATGTTTAACGTTAATTGTAGCCTTAGCACTCGGAATTGCAATTGGACTGTTCAATGGAATTTTCACAGCAAAATTTCGTGTACCAGCATTTATTACAACATTAGCTACAATGAGTATATGCAGGGGATTTGCATATATTATTACAGGAGGATCACCAATAGGTGTAACAAACCCGAAATTTACATTTTTAGGTACAGGCTATGTGTTTAATCTGATTCCGCTTCCAGTTATTTTTATGATCATTGTTTTAATTTTGGGAATGATTTTGGTAAAACATACACGATTTGGAAGATATATTTATTCATGTGGAGGAAATGCACAGGCTGCAAAATGGTCAGGAATCAATGTAGACAAAATTCGCATTACTGTATACGTAATTGCCGGATTTTTAAATGGATTTGCGGCAATCATTCTGGCAGGAAGACTTGGCGGTGGATTACCGGCAACAGGCGAAGGGTCAGAAATGGATGTTATTACAGCGGTTGTGCTGGGAGGAACCAGTATGTCTGGAGGAAAAGGCAAACTTTGGGGAGTTGTCCTGGGTGTGCTGATTATCGGAGTACTGACAAATGGACTTACTATGATAAATGTATCCAGCTATTGGCAAAAAGTAATTAAGGGAATCATTATACTTGCGGCAGTTATTATGGATAACCGCAATGCAGCTACAAATTAATTTGTGATTATTTACAGAGAGGAGGATACAGTAGAAATTACTGTGACAAAAAAATGAAAGCGATTGTATTTAAAGATTTAGCAACTTGGACATATGAAGAAAGATCAGTACCTGAAATTAAAAAAGTAAATGATGTATTGGTAGAAGTAGAAGCAGCAAGTATTTGTGGTACAGATGTGCATGTACTTGGAAACCCTCCTGGATTTATTGGAACAAAGGGAAGTATCCTTGGACATGAGTGTGTAGGAACTGTAAGAGAAATCGGAGATGGTGTAGAAGGACTGAAAGTAGGAGACAGAGTAGTTCTGGTACCGAATATTCCATGCGGATACTGTGAATCATGCCGACAGGGAAAAGCAAACATGTGTGAAAATGAAAAAGTAATGGGTGTAACCTGTGATGGAGTGTTTGCAAAATATTTTGTTGCTCCAGAAGTAGCATTAACGAAAATTCCAGATGATATGGATAAAGATCTGGCAATCTTTGCTGAGCCGGTAAAATGTGTAATGGGAGCTATGGATTGGGTTAGAGTTCTCCCGGGAGAAACGGTATTAATTCTTGGCGGTGGTCCAATTGGACTGTATTTCATTATGCTGATGAAAGCAAATGGTGCAGGAAAAATCATTGTTTCAGAACCTTCAGAATATAGAGCAAAATATGCAATGGATTGCGGAGCAGACATTATTATTGACCCAACAAAACAGAATCTTGCTGAAGAAATTGCTAAAATTACAAGTGGACGCGGCGTAGACATTTCTGTAGATGCAGTGGGTGTTTTGATTAATGATGCAATTGTAAATACATGTAAAGGTGGACGAATTGTATTAATGGGTCAGAACGGAGCTGTAAATGAAACAATTTGCCAAAACGATATTGTGTCAAAAGGATTGAGCATTTTTGGTAACTATATCGGAAACTATATTATGTCCAGAACGGTAAAGACACTGGAAGCAGGAATCATTCCTGTTGAAAAGATAATCACACATAAGCTCCCGATGTCTAAATTCGCAGAGGGACTGGATGCTATGAGAAAAGGTGTTGGTTTAGAGGTTATCTTATATCCGGATGAGAACTAAAAGCACAAAGTCGAGGTGAAAAGGTTATGTATAAATATAGCATGACACAATGGATTGTAGGAAACGAAGATATAGAATACAGTTTTCAGAGACTGAAAAAAAATGGTTATGATGGAATAGAATTTGCAGCAGAGCCGTATACAATTGATCAGGAAAGAATGGTTTCGTTATTAAAAAAATACGAAATGGAATGCACATCGTTGTGTGGTATCTTTCCAGAAGAAAGAGATCTGACATCCAGAGATCCGGAGTGTGCAAATACAGCGATCCAATATATTAAAGACAGCGTTGATTTTGCTGTCAAAGTGGGTGCTCCTTATATAATTGTGGTGCCTTCTCCTGTGGGAAGAGTTGCGCTTCCGGAAGGCTATACATATGATGAAATGTGGGAAAATGCAAAAAAGAATCTGAAAATTGCTGCAGATTATGCTGCATCTAAAAATGTAAAACTTGCAATAGAAGCCATCAACCGATATGAAACATACTTTTTGAATACTTTAACAAAAGCATACAAATTTGTATGTGAAATGAATCATCCGGCTGTCTGGATTATGGCAGATATGTTTCATATGAGTTTGGAAGAAAATAATATTGGAGCAAGCCTGAGAATGATTGCAGATCGGCTGATTCATGTACATATTGCAGATAATACACGTGAGGCAGCAGGACTTGGAAAGACAGATTTTAAGGAAATGTTTTATGTGCTCCGAGATATCGGTTATAAAGGACCATTGACCATGGAATTTATGCCGAGATTAGCCAATCCATATGAGTCCGGAGATCTTGAAACAAAGTCTCATTTGATGGATAAATATGCGGAACAGGCAATCAACTATATGAAGACACTGGAGAAAAGTGTCTGATAAAACCGGAGGGGGAAAATATGGTAAGAATAGGCGTAATAGGGTGTGGGAAAATTGCACAGACCAGACATCTTCCTGAATATGCAGGAAACAAAGACTGTAAGATTATCGGAGTATATGATCTGAATTTTGAAAGAGCATCTGAAATTGCCAGTCAATATGATGCAACAGCATATTCTTCAGTAGAAGAATTATTAGCAGATCAACAAATTGATGCAGTTAGTATCTGTGTGGCAAATAATGCCCATGCGGAAATCTCTATTCAGGCATTAAATTGTGGAAAACATGTTCTTTGCGAAAAACCAATGGCAACGACATTGGAAGACTGTGAGAAAATGGTAAAAGCAGCGTCTGAAAATGGAAAGTTTCTTATGATTGGTCAGAATCAGAGACTTGCAAAGGCACATGTGAAGGCAAAACAATTAATTGCAGATGGTGCAATTGGAACAGTCAGAACATTTAAAACAACCTTTGGACATTGCGGACCTGAGACATGGAGCATAGATCCTGGAAAATCCAGTTGGTTTTTTGATAAAAAAAGAGCTGCAATGGGAGCAATGGCTGATTTAGGAATTCATAAAACTGATCTGATACAGTATTTGTTGGATACAACAGTAGCGGAGACAAGAGCATTCGTTGGAACACTAGATAAAAAAGATGCAGCAGGTAACTTTATCGGGGTGGACGATAATGCAATCTGCATATATACAATGAACAACGGAATTGTAGGAACGATGACAGCAAGTTGGTCTTATTATGGAGAAGAAGACAATTCTACGGTACTTTATGGAACAGAGGGAATTATGAAAATATATTCCAATCCCAAATTTGCTATTGAAATCATTACGAAAGATGTTGAAAAAGTATTATATGATATTGATAAGATTCAGACTAATGATAATCAGACAAAATCTGGAATTATTGATGCATTTGTAGAATCTATTGTTAAAAATGAAGAACCTGTAATTAGTGGAAAAAGTGTATTATCCGCAATGAGAGCAGTTTTCGCAAGTATAGAAGCTTCTGAATGTGGTCATACAGTGAAAATCAGACAGTGAATGAGGGAATAAAATGAAATTAGGATTAGTAAGTGCCATATACGACGATGTCGATTATGAAAAATTAATTGATCTGGTGGCAGATGCAGGACTGGAATGTGTGGAAGTTGCATGTTGGCCTGTGGAAAAAGCAGAGCGAAGATATGCTGGCGTGAGTCACATAAATGTCGAAAAAGTCTTAACAGATGAAGCATATTGTTGTCATATCCTGGATTATGCAAAGAAGAAAAAAATCGAAACTTCTTCTTTGGCTTATTACCCGAATACTATGGATGGAGATATTGAGAAAAGAAACCGTGCAGTATCACATTTAAAAAAGGTAATTTGTGCGTCAGCAAAATTAGGTGTCAATATGGTAACGACTTTTATAGGACGTGACCAAAGTAAGAATGTTGAAGACAATTTGCAGCTTATGAGAGAAATTTGGCCGCCAATATTGAAATTAGCTGAACAGGAAAATGTAAAAATAGCAATTGAAAACTGCCCGATGTTATTTGGACAAGATCAATGGCCAGGTGGACAAAATTTAATGACCTCACCTGTAATCTGGCGAAAAGTATTTGAAATTTTGGACAGTCCTATGTTAGGTATCAATTATGACCCATCCCATTTTATCTGGCAAAAAATGGATTATATCAAGCCGTTATATGAATTTAAAGATAAGATTTTTCATGTACATTTTAAAGATATAAAAGTCTATGAGGATAAATTGAAGGAAGCCGGAGTAATGGCATATCCTTTGGATTATATGACACCTAAGATTCCTGGTTTAGGGGATGTAAACTGGGCAAAATATGTTTCAGCATTAACAGACATTCAGTTTGATGGATATGGTTGCATAGAAATAGAAGACCGTGCTTTTGAAGCTTCGCTGGATGAAAAGATAAAATCTGTTAAAATTAGCACAAAATATCTGAGAAATTTTGTAATTTAATTAAAATGAGTAAAAAGGCTATTGCACTATAAAGTGTGCAGTAGCCTTTTTAAATTGTTAGGGCAAAGCCCTGTTTGCCATTGTGGAGTTTTTCGCTGATCCGAAAAAC
>NZ_JAJDMJ010000055.1:0-25368 GCF_020593585.1 Blautia sp. DFI.6.71 | reverse complement strand
TAATAGACCCTTATAGGGTCAAAGCAAACCACCGGCTAAGCCGGTGGTCGTGATTATAATTTTCGGATCATTGCGCTTCCATGCAGATCGCATACAGGATCTGCAAACAGATGGTTTTTCAGACAGAATTCCCCGACCGCTTTTCGACATCCGGAAAACTGTGTACTGTACACATCGTGGATCAGGAGAACTCCTCCGGTGGCCAGGCGTTCATAGAACAGAGGAAGTGCGGCTGCAGTTGGAGCATAGAGATCTGCGTCCAGAGATACAAAACAAAAAGTTTCATCTGTGACATCGGAAAAGGTATCCGGAAACCATCCTTTGTGGATCACAGTACGTGTAGGATTAGGCATAACATGAAGAACAGAGTCAATATCAGTAGAAGAAAAATCACCTGTTTTGGCACGGGACAGATTACCGGAGGCTTCTATTGTGATATCCTTTTCTGAAAATCCCTCAAAAGTATCAAAAAGATGGATTTTTCGGTCTGGAAAGGCTGCACTGATCAGGGAAGAAAATTCACCTCGAAAAACACCTAGTTCTGCAACATTTCCCGGAATATCCAATTGATAGATCTGCTCAGATAAAAGACGCATAACAGCAACCCGTGCGTCAAACATGCGAAGGACGGAGGGATCACGAAAAGGTCCGTGATAACCTAAGTTTTCCATCTGCTTTATCATAGAATTGCGCCGTTCTTCATCCAGAACTCCCAGGATGACCAGATCCGGGAGAAGTGCTGCTGCAGTATCCGGAGAACAGACTGGAATATTTCCAATATATGATCCGTGTTTATGGGGGTCATTATCAGCAAAGCACAGGAGCTGACAGGGACTGCTGAGAAGTCTTGCGGTCATTTGTCCAATTTGTCCGGCACCAAATATTACAGTTTTATATACTGATTTTGCCATCATTTTGATGTATCCTTTCTGTCAGCGCGAACCTGGATTATCTGTCCTGTGATGGAGATGGCGATTTCAGCCGGTGTTTCTGCTTTGATCTCCAGTCCTATAGGTGAGATGATACGGTTTAAATCTTGTTCATTAATGTTGTATTCTTCAATCAGACGGCGAAATACAGCAGCTTTTTTTGCACGGCTTCCAATGACGCCTATATAACATGCAGGTGTAGCGAGAAGCTGTGCCTGTACAATGGTATCATAGGAATGTCCACGTGTCATGACGCAGCAATAATCAGCAGCTGTAATAGAAACATACTGGTCCAGATGGTTGAAATCACAAAGTATTGTTTCAACTGCTCCTGGGAAAAGAGCAGGATTTGTAAATTCCGGCCGGTCATCCAGGACAACACAGCGTAAATCAACGCTTGCAAGGATTGGGACAAGCTTTTGTGAGACATGTCCGCCGCCGAATACATAGACAGTTCCTGAGGTTCCAATCTGTTCAGAAAACAGATCATAATCTTCACTGTGATATCGGTGTGGCTTTAGAGACAAAGAAGATAATACAGAAGAAGGAACATTGGCAGTTCCGATGAGACCGCATGCAGGACTGTAAAGGCTCACACCGGAGGTGGTGAGAAGATCGCAAATCAGCCAGAAATCTTTTCGCTCTTCATAGAATTTTTCAGCAGTTTCCGTGATTTCCATAATAATCGGATCGTTATGATCAAGATACTGGAAAAAGGCCGTAACATCACCACCACAGATCATACCAATATTTTCAACATCTTTATGATTCAGCCGGAATTCATGCTCGCAGGATTCCTTTTTTTCAAGAATATCCAATGCCATACATTCAGCACGATATTCTACAGCTCCACCTCCGATGGTTCCGGAAATTCTGCCGTTTTTTCCGACCAGCATGCGGGAACCGGCACCTCTTGGTGTAGACCCTGAGGATGCTGTAACGGAAACAAGTACAAGATCGTTTCCCTCCAGGAATTGTTGTTTTATTGTCTGAAATAATGTTCTCATATAATAAAATACCTCCTAACTAAATTAAGTGATTTTTCTGCTCCAGTTGTGTACGTCTGCCCGCCTGAACTAAAGCGTGATATGGCAGAGTGATTGTATCATGTCCTGCAGTTTGCGGGCTTGTTCTAACTGCTGCTCATGAGCTTTGCGAGCTTCCGGACTTTTGCATTTACTCATGCTGTCGGCAAATCTTTTTTCTATGGTTACACGCTGTGTTTCCTGAATCAGTTTATCAGCCAGAAATACAATAGCTGCTTCATCCAGCGTGGCTTCCAACAGACCATGGTGCTGTGAAATGATCTGGCTGATCTCAGGATAACCTAACTGTAAGAAAAGTTCACCGCCTGTTTTCGCGTGATGCCTCTGAAGTCTGGCAATATCATGCAGAAGTGCACCGGAGCGAACAAGCTTCTGGTCAAAGATATAACCATTGGATTCCAGCATATTGCATAAACAACAGGCAAGTTCAGTAACAGCATCACTGTGAGCTTGTACATGACGGGGCAGAGAAACAGCATTGCGAAGCCTGAGACATAGTCCGTCATTTAATTCAGGATGAGGCAGTATATAACTGGGATCAGAGAAAGAAATATTATTTTTTTCATTCACTTCCAGATGATAGTAAGAGCCGCAGGGCAGACGAAACTGCTGCCTGCTGTACATATCAGAATGTAATGCATGTAAATAAGAAGAGATTACATCTGTATGAGTTACCACTGCAATATCACCTTCAGAAGCGCAAAGAATCTTATGAACTGCCTGCGAAAAGCGAAAACCAGATGCAGCAGGAGTTTCTGCTCCCGGGATCGGATGATCAGGGTTATTCCCACGCGCTTTATAAATGTCCGGCCATCTCTGGCGTATTTCATCAAAAGAAAGGCCATCCCATTCTCCCAGATTTCGTTCTGACAGATCAGAAACAATGATATGTGGAAGCTCAGGTGCCATATGGCCTGCTGTCTCAACAGTTCTTAACAAAGGACTGCAGTATACCCCTGATATTTTATCGGACAATTCTTCATTAAGAAGGACTGCCTGCAGATGTCCAAGCATGGATAGAGAGAAATCTGTCTGTCCTACACAGTAAGAATGTTCATCCGGATACTGTGGTTTTCCATGCCGGACCAGATAAAGGTTACGCATTTAAAAACCCTCCGAAACATTCTTCAAATATTTTTTTTGAACAGGAACGTGTTTCTTCTGAAAAACGGGCATATCGTTTCAGAAATTCTTCGCCGTATGGTGTCAGTTCGCTATGGCTTCCCCTTGTACCGCCTTGGCTTCTGATGATCAGAGGTTCATGAAGCTGTGATTCCAGGGTATGGATCAGGTTCCAGCTGGTAGAATAGGAAATGTGCATGCGCTCACAGGCATCGCGGACAGATCCTGTTTCATGGATCAGTGTAAGCAGCGAATAGAGTTTTTCATCAAAAAAAACTTTTTCCCGGGCTAGCTGAATATGGATTTCAGAACGGATCAGACTCTGGTTGTGTATGCGGAGAAGTTCAGCATAATCCTCTGGTGTATCAGCATCATGAATAATACCGGGATCCTTTACATTAAGATAATACATGGGTTCCCCGCAGTTATCCACAGCACCTTTAAGTCCTGATTTTCCGTCATCACTTAGGATGGAATCAATCAGTGTGGAACGGATCAGAATGGGATGACCGGGATTGCCATTACAGACCGGAGTTACAAGGGGACGCCCCAGAGAGAGCATTTGAGTGACTGTCTGGGCTGTGAACAGCGGAACATCAACAGGTGTAAAGAGTACCGTATCCACTTTGTCTTTCAGATACTCAAGTCCGATTCGGACAGAATCAAACATATGAGTGTTTGCATAGTTCTCATTTCGAAGAAAGACTACATTATTGGAAGCCAGGTGGCATTCCAGAACATCTGCATGATATCCGGTTACCACTACTACTTTGGAGATTCCGGCCTGCCGGAAATTATTGATCACGCGCTGTGCGATGGAAATGGAGCCAAGCTGAAGCATGGGTTTAAAGTCTCCCATTCGTGATGATTTCCCCGCAGCCACGATGAGGGCGCCTGTCTGCATTTAGATACCTCCTTCTTTCAATGATATTATACAAATTTGATATTATTATAACATATAAAAGAATAAAAATAGTTAAAATTTTAAATGAAACAAAATAAAATTGTCTGTAATATATAAAATAGCCAACTATTAATTATTTGTAATTTGTATAATTGTGCAAAATTATGGTAGTATGGATATATAAAATAACGTGGACAGGAGAACTTTTTTATGGATAAGATTTTTGAGATTACCGCAAAAGAAGTTACTGTACAGGTAAAAGATGAGCGTACAGGGGTTGTATATAGCCGGACGCTTCCCATCGATTATTATGAGAATGCAAATGTTTTAAAGCTCAGCGGTGAGAATCTGGACGGGAGCAGCTCTTCCATTGTTTTCTATTCCGCCAGAGGAATAGAGAGACTGAAAGATCTGACAGGCAGGGGAGCTGACCATGATTCGTGCGGAACACATAAGCCTGAAGATCAGTAAGATTGAAATGAATTTTTTTAAAAGGAGGAATGGGACATGATTAAAAAGACATTGAAGATTAATGGTGTTGAGAGAATACTTATTCTTGATAAGGATGAGACACTGGCGCAGGTGCTCCGTAATCACCTTCTTCTTACAGGATGTAAGATTGGCTGCGGTGAAGGTCACTGTGGAGCCTGTAATGTTATTATGAACGGAAAAGTCACAAGATCCTGTATCTACAAGATGAGCCGTGTTCCCGATCATGCAGAGATCACAACCATTGAAGGTGTGGGAACACTTTCTGATATGCATCCGATCCAGGTTGCATGGATGGCATATGGATGCGCACAGTGCGGTTTCTGTTCACCGGGATTTATTATTTCAGCAAAAGTGCTTCTGGACAATAATCCAAGTCCTACCCGTGAGGAGGTAAGAGACTGGTTTAACAAACAGCGTAATCTCTGCCGTTGTACAGGCTATAAGCCGCTGATCGATGCTACTATGGCTGCAGCAGCAGTTATGCGCGGCGAGATGACAAAGGAAGACCTTGTGTTCAAACAGACAGGTGATTCTATTGTTGGAACAAATTATATCCGTCCGTCAGCAGCACAGAAGGTAACAGGTACCTGGGACTTTGGTGCAGATGATGCATTAAAGATGCCATCAGGAACACTTCGCCTTGCTCTTACACAGGCAAAGGTTTCTCATGCAAATATCCTCAATATTGACACAGCAGAAGCAGAGAGTATGCCTGGTGTTGTTCGTGTTATCACAGCAAAAGATATTAAGGCAGCAGGCGGAACCAATAAGATCAATGGTCTTGTAATGCTTCCAAAACACAACAAGACAGACGGTTTCGAACGTCCTGTACTTTGCGATGAAAAAATCTTCCAGTTTGGTGATGCGATTGCCATCGTAGCTGCTGATACAGAAGAGCATGCAAGGGCAGCAGCAGAAGCAGTTAAAGTTGAGATCGAAGAGCTTCCTGCATATATGAATGCAATGGATGCCATCGCACCGGATGCGGCAGAGATTCATCCCGGTATTCCGAACGCATTCTTTGAGACAAACTGTATCAAGGGTCCTGATTTTGACTGGGACAGCATTCCGGATTCACAGCAGGTTGAGATCGAATCTTACTGTTCACGTCAGCCTCATCTTCATCTTGAGCCGGACTGCGGTTATGGTTACATTGACGAAGACGGTATGATAACTGTTCATTCCAAATCCATTGGTATCCATCTGCATATGCCTATGATCGCTGATGGTATCGGTGTGCCAATGGAGAACTTACGAATTGTTCAAAACCATGCAGGAGGAACCTTTGGTTACAAGTTCTCTCCTACAAATGAGGCTCTGATCGGCGCTGCTGTTAAGATCCTTGAACGTCCTGTGTCTCTGGTATTTAATCAGTTCCAGAATATTACTTATACAGGAAAGAGATCCCCTGCATTTATGAATATCAAGCTTGCAGCAGATGAAAATGGTAAGCTTCTTGCACTCTGGGGCAATAACTATGTGGATCATGGTCCATACTCAGAATTCGGTGATCTGCTTACAATGAGACTTTCCCAGTTTACAGGTGCAGGCTATGGAATCAATTCTATCCGTAATAAATCTACAACAGTGTTTACAAACCATGCATGGGGTTCAGCATTCCGTGCTTACGGATCTCCTCAGTCTTATATGGGATCTGAGATTGCGATAGATGTTCTGGCTGCAAAGATGGGAATCGACCCCTTCGATATCCGTGAAATGAACTGTTACAAAGAATCAGAAGGCAGTACGATCCCTACAGGTTATCCGCCTGAAGTATACTGTGAAGAAGAACTGTTCAAGACAGCTCGTCCACTGTATGAAGCAGCTAAGAAACGTGTGGCTGAAAAGAATGCAGCTTCTGATGGCAAGATCAAATATGGTATCGGTGTATCTCTCGGTGTATATGGCTGTGGTCTTGATGGTGTTGATACATCAAACGCATTTGCAGAGCTGAATCCGGATGGAACAGTTACAATGTATGCTGCATGGGAAGATCACGGACAGGGCGCTGATATGGGGGTTCTTGTATCATCACATGAAACACTTCGTCAGGCAGGAATCAGACCGGAACAGATCAAACTTGTTATGAATGATACCAAGACATGTCCTAATGCAGGTCCTGCAGGTGGATCACGTTCACAGGTTATGTCAGGTAATGCATGTCGTCTGGCAGCAGAAAACCTTGTGGCAGCCATGAAGAAAGAAGACGGAACCTTCCGTACTTATGATGAGATGGTGGCTGAGGGTCTTGCAACAAAATATGAAGGTAACTGGGTGACAACCTTCTGTGCAGATCATCCGATCGATCAGGATACAGCACAGGGTGATCCGTTTGCAACCTACATGTATACGATCTTCCTTCCGGAAGTTGCTGTTAATACAGAAACAGGTAAAGTTAAAGTTGAAAAATTCACCTGTGTGGCTGACGTAGGTACCATCATGAACAGACTTCTTGTAGAAGGCAACTTCTACGGCGGCCTTGTACAGGGTATTGGTCTTGCTCTTACAGAAGATTTCGAGGATCTGAACCATGATACTTCTCTGAAGAACTGTGGCATTCCGTATCCAAATGATGCGCCGGATGATATTGAACTTCATTTCAATGAAACATATCGCCCAAGCGGTCCTTACGGTGCTGCCGGCTGTGGTGAGGCTCCGCTGGATGCTCCTCATCCTGCAATCCTGAATGCGATCTACAATGCTACAGGCGCACGTATCACACGTGTTCCTGCCCGTCCTGAAAAGGTTCTTGCAGCATTAAAGGAACTTGAGAAATAACTGTCAGTATAATTTTATCATGTGATATAATAAGGGGAGACGGGAGACTGTCTCCCCTTTGGAAATGAAAGGAGTATCGGGTTATGACATATATACAGGAAAGAGGTTCCACTCATGTTTATCACGTAAATCGAATGTCAAAGGAAGAGATGGATCATATGATCAGCCTCTGTGTTCATGAACAGCCGGCGTACTGTGTTGCAGCCTGTCCTTTCAAAGCAGATACAAAAGAAATGCTGTTTTATGCTGCAAAAGGAAACTTTAAGAAAGCTCTGGCTATCTATGAAAAGATCACACCATTTCCCATGATCCTCTGTAACGGATGTACTGCACCATGTGAGGAAAAATGCAGACTCTGTGAGCTGGGTGATGGCATATCCATACGTGAAGTAGAGCGTGCCATTGTACGATATGGGGAACCTGGAAAACGGAGCAGTGTATTTCGTATCAGAAAGAAAAAAAAGGCTGTGATCTTTGGCTCAGGATTGTTCCCGCTGTTTCTTGCAGGGGAACTGGAAAAGAAGATGTATCCTGCAACCATTTACTGTCAGGAGAAAGATTATGAAGCCTATATTGCAGCAGCAGCTCCGGAGCTTTTGGAATCAGATCGCAAAAATGAGGTAAAACGTCTCAGTTCCATGGACCTTTCCTTTGAATTCGGATGCAGTCTTGACCTTCCGTTTATCAGAGCGAAAATGAAGGAGGCAGATGTGGTCTGTGCTTCAGAGGAGGTGGCCAAAAAGCTGGCTCCAGAGGAAACAGCAGACGCAGAGATCATGCTGAGAGAACAGGCGGGAATTGTCAGCGGTCCGGTCCGGTCTGTGATGGATGCAGCTTTTGCTGCAAAGAGAGCTGCCCTGACTGTAGACCTCCTTGTACAGAATCTTTCGCCCCACAGCAACAGAGGCAGTGAAGGAGCAGTTACCACCAGGCTCTATACAAATATGGACGGGATGAAAGGCTCCAAAAAGATTCCCTGCAGCACAGATGGATATTCAAAAGAAGAAGCTGTTGAGGAAGCAAAGCGATGCATTCAGTGTCACTGTGATGAGTGTATGAAAAGCTGTGTCTATTTAAGGGAATATAAAAAGCATCCGGGTCTTCTTGCACGTGAGATTTATAATAATACCCAGATCATTATGGGAGATCACCAGATGAATAAACCGATGAATTCCTGTTCACTCTGCGGACAGTGTACTGTAACCTGTCCAAATGGGTTTGATATGAGCCAGGTCTGCAAATCTGCAAGAGAAAACATGGTATCTACAGACAAAATGCCTCTGGCACCTCATGAATTTGCACTGATGGATATGCTGTTCTCCAATTCGGAGGCTTTCTTATGCAGACCTCAGCCGGGATATGAAACCTGCAGATATGTATTTTTCCCAGGATGTCAGGCAGGAGCTATAGCGCCGGATGTTGTCACAGAGGCATATGAGGATCTGTGCAGGAGGACAGAGGGCGGTGTTGCTCTGATGCTGGGATGCTGTGGTGCTATCAGTGAATGGGCAGGACGCTATGAAATGACAGAAAAGGTAAATGAACAGCTGAAGCAGGAGCTTGCAAAACTGGGAGATCCTATGATTATAGCAGGCTGTCCAAGCTGTATGAAACAGTTAAAAGAGAGTCTTGGCGCCAAAGTCACAGGAATCTGGGAGATCTTAAAGGAAATCGGACTTCCCGGACAGGCAAAAGGACTGGAGATACCTGTTGCAATACATGATGCCTGCGGTGCCAGGGGAGATACACAGACACAGGATACAATAAGAGAGCTTCTTGCAGATATGGGGTGCACTGTTGTAAATACAGAATATTCCAGAGATCTGTCTCCCTGCTGCGGATACGGCGGACTGACTGCCTACGCTAATAAAGAGATGGCAGATAAAATGACAGAAAAGTGTCTGGAACGATCCGATTCCCCATATATAACGTACTGCATGGCATGCAGGGACCGATTTGTCAGGGAAGGCAGGGAATCCAGACATATCCTGGAACTTCTGTATGGTATAAATGCCGCCAATATGCCGGATATCAGTGAGAAACGCTACAACCGGCTTGAGCTAAAAGAGAAGCTTTTAAAAAATATATGGAATGAGGAACTGATGATGGAGAAAAAAGATTATACCGTTGCATATACAGAAGATGCCATCAGTATGATGGATGAACGTATGATCCTGAAAAGCGATGTGGAGCGTGTATTATCAGATTACAGAGAAAATCAGGAAGCGATCTTTGATGAAGAGACAAAAGAACTGGTGACAAGGAGCAGACTTGGAAATGTTACATTCTGGGTGAGATTTGTGGAAACAGAAGAAGGGTATCTGGTACGCAGAGCATACAGTCATAGAATGAATATTATGAAAAGGGTGGGACAGTAATGGCAGTAGAGAGAACATATTATACCATTGATCCTGAGGGAAAGCTGACCTGCATGAAATGCAAGGTTCCTCTTGTAAAGGGAAAAGCAAAATTTATGTATCTGGAGAACGGTTTTCCTGTTGAGATGCCGGTCTGTCCCAAATGTGGCTTTGTCTATGTTCCGGAAGAACTGGCTCTTGGAAAGGTTTTGGCAGTGGAACGTGCACTGGAGGATAAATAGATGAACAGACATCCCGGCAGGGAAGAGCAGACAATTCATCTTCTGAAAAGCATAGAACTGAAAAAAGGAATGAAAGCTCTGGATCTGGGAGCAGGAGAGGGAGAGACCGTGCGGATCATGAAAGCATTTGGTCTGAATGTGCAGGGTGTGGATCTTGTTCCGCGAAGCAGTGAGGTGCAGCAGGGAGATTTTCTGGACCTTCAGTATGCAGCAGACAGTATGGATCTCTGTATCAGCCAGTGTGCATTTTTTGTCAGCAGAGATCAGAAAAAGGCAGTCTCTGAATGCTGGCGTGTACTGAAAAAGGGAGGATTTCTTTTGCTGTCAGATCTGGATCCGGGCAATCTTCTGGAAATTGTGAAAGAAACAGGGTTTACGATTCTCTGTCAGGAGGATCAGACTGCTCTCTGGAGAGAATATTATCTGGAAGCAATCTGGAATGATTCATTCTGCTGCGAGGATCATAAGCTTCTGCAGAAAGAATACAAAGGCAGAAAAATAGGCTATACCATGGTGGTTGGCAGAAAGGAGTAATGTATGGATCTTTACGAAAGAATAATGGAATTAGGCAGCATGGGATATCATTGTTCACAGATCATTATGATCATGACTCTGGAAACCATAGGAGAGGAAAATCCACAGCTTGTAAAGGCAATGGGAGGCCTTGGCGGAGGAATCGGTTACTGTGGAGATACCTGCGGATGTCTGACAGGAAGTGCCTGTGCCATCGGATATTTTCTCGGAAATCTGGCTCCTGAGGAGAAGGAAGATGCACAGATGAAACCGGCTGTACAGGAATTATATCAGTGGTTCCGCCAGAAGACAGAGGAAGAATTCGGAGCTTTTTACTGTAAGGATATCACTCATCTGGACTGGGGTGTGATCATGGAGAAATGTCCTGGACTTATTGCAGATACTTATACAAAAGTTATGGAAATTCTGACAGAGCGGGAGGTACTGGAGCTTTGATCACCATCGGCAAAACAAAGAGTGTCTGTCCGGAATGTATGAAGGTAGTTCCTGCCATAAAAGGTATCGGTGAAGACGGGATCTATCTGGTAAAGGAATGCAATGCTCATGGAAAATTTCAGACCCTGATCTGGGAAGGAAATGCAGCAGATTATCTTTCCTGGGGAAGAGAAAATCTCTCAGCAGAAACGCCTGTAAATCCGAAGGTTAAAGAAAAATCCTGTCCGGATAATTGCGGACTCTGTGAGGAACATGAAAGAAAAGGCTGCTGTATGATCCTGGAAGTTACAAAACGCTGTAATATGCATTGTCCTGTCTGCTTTGCTTCAGCAGGAGAAGACAGGGAAAAGGGAGATATTCCCATCTGTGAAATAGAAAAACAGTATGATTTTCTGATGGCTCACGGAGGTCCCTTTAATATACAGCTTTCAGGAGGAGAACCAACCATGAGGGACGATCTGCCTGAAATCATACATATGGGAAGAGAAAAAGGATTTACATTTTTTCAGTTAAATACCAATGGGATCCGGCTTGCCAGGGAGGAGGGGTATGCCGGAAAGCTGAAAAAAGCAGGACTGAATACAGTATTTCTTCAGTTTGACGGTGTGACAGATCAGGTTTATGAGACTTTACGTGGACAGGCTATGATGGAACTGAAGAAAAAGGCGGTCTTAAACTGCTCAGAAGCAGAGCTTGGTATTGCTCTTGTGCCGGTCATTGCGCCGGGAGTAAATGATATGCAGGTAGGGAATATTCTGAAATTTGGTCTGGATCATATGCCCTTTGTTCGTGGCGTACATTTTCAGCCTATCAGTTATTTTGGCAGATGTTCCCAGAAGCGCCCCCAAAATCCCATCACCATACCAAAGATGCTGAGACTTATTGAAGAACAGACAGAGGGACTGATGAAAATTGAGGATTTTGCAGGCGGCGGCGCAGAGAATCCCTACTGCTCCTTTCATGCAAGTTATCTGAGAAAAGGAGAGCGGGAACTGAAGCTTCTTGAAAAAAAATCAGGAAAAGGATGCTGCTGTACTACCAGTGATGATTCCAGGCAGTATGTGGAAAATCAGTGGAGCTACAGTACAAAAACCTATGATGAGGGAGAAATGACACAGACAGATGCGCTAGATGAGTTTCTGATCCGGATACATAATGAAACCTTTGCAGTATCAGGTATGATCTTTCAGGATGCCTGGAATCTGGATCTTGACCGTCTGAAACGCTGTTATATCTGTGAAGTGGATCCTGATCACGGAATGGTACCGTTCTGTGCATATAATCTGACTAATCTGAAAGGAATATATTTATACAGAAAGTGAAACGATCCAATATAGATGCAATGATCTGTAGGCAGGAAAAAATTACAGATATTACAAGGGAAACAATAAACAAAATACAGTTGGATAAACTGAATGCTGTTCTGAAAAGAGAAAAAGAAAGGCAGGGATTTTATAGAGATCTGCCGAAAAGGCTGGAAAGCATTGATGATCTGAAAACCCTTCCCTTTACAACGGAATCCGACCTTGCTCAGAAAGGGGGCAGGATGTTACTGTGCTCTCAGGGAGAAATACAGAGGATCATTTCAGAACAGACAAGCGGAACAACAGGTGCAGGTAAACGTGTATTTTATACAGAAGGAGATTGTGAACATACCATAGAACTTTTTATGGCCGGACTTGGTGAGTTTATTTATCCGGGAAGCAGGACTATGGTTGCCATGCCGTTTTCAGGTCCTTCTGGACTGGGAGAGCTGATCGCAGAAGCAATCAGACGTATAGGAGCACACCCCCTTTTAACCGGGAACAATAAAACCTATGGTGAGTTAAAAACAATTCTGGAAGAGGAGCGGCCGGATACTTATGTAGGTATGCCGACAGCACTGCTTTCCATGCTCAGAATGTGTGGAAAAGGCAGTATAAAGAGAGCACTGATATCAGGGGATGCCTGTCCGGAAACAGTAATGAAAGCAATAGAAAAAATTTTGGGAACACCACTCTGGCCTCATTATGGTTCCAGAGAGATGGGGCTTGGGGGTGCGATTTGCTGTCAGGCTCATGAGGGCATGCACATGAGGGAGAATCATTGTATCACAGAGATCATAGATAAAGAGGGAAATGTTCTGCCTGACGGTCAATGGGGAGAACTGGTGATCACAACCATTGGGATGGAGGCACAGCCTCTGATCAGATACAGGACCGGCGATCATACACGTATCATCCCCGGAAAATGTATCTGCGGAAGTGAGGTAAGGCGTCTGGATTTTGTAAGGCGCATCGACCAGTCCAAAAGTATGAGAGAAATGGATGAATTACTGTTTCAGTTTCCGGAACTGGTAGATTACTGTGTAAGGAGTGTTGGAGGGAAAAAAGAAATCACAGCACTTTTTATATCAGATAACGGAGAAGAACTGATCAGAAATGTCTGCACAGAGAAGAATATTATTTCTTTGGACTGCAGAAAAGCAGAATGGAGCGATAGGGCATTGTATCCTGCGAAACGTATTATTTTATAGAGAAACTATTAGAAAACAGAACGAAACCCATTGACTATCAGTCGGATTTCGTTCTGTTTTTTATTTTATGAATAGTTATTTGTTCACAGGATAATACGGACAGTCCTCTCTGATACATTCTTTATTATCTTCAAAATATTTACATAGTACAGAAGACAGCGGAATCTTTACAGAGCTGAACTGCCTGTAAAACCTGATCGCTTCTTCAATAGCAATTCTGCTGGTGCGTTTACAGCAGCGCGGACCACCAACATCAGCCAGTTTGGATAAAATAACAGAGACAAGCTTCTGAGGAAAGGGCCATGCATCCTTATGGAGGGGACCGGATCCGGTCATAACAGACATAAAGATTCCGGCACCTGCTGCTGCACCACACACTCCCCAGTAACCGCAGGTACCACCGGGAACCTGCCTCGCTCTTTTACAGATTTCAGATAATGCGGTATCGTAATTCATACGCTCTCCATTATTGCGAAGTGCAGTCAGAAGAACACTGGGAACAATGGCATGATGTTCAGGTCCATGCATGTGGACAGAAGGAAGGTCCATGATCTCTTCCAGAAGCAGCAGGGGATCCTTCTCTGTGCTGCTTCTGAGGGCTATGATCACCGGTATATAAGTACCATAGCTGTGACAGGCATCACAGACAAAATGGCCATTTTCACAGACAGCATTTGTCAGCTGCTCTTTGTGGCAGATGCTACAGGTTTTCACAGAACTTTCGACGCTGTATGTGACCGGTGCTCCACAGATCAGGCAGCCTGAAAAATGTTCTGTCTCTCCACAACAGCAGGAATTATTTGTATTATCCATAAAAATCAGCATTTCTCAGCAATATCATAGATAAGCCGTTCTGTATCTTCCCATCCGAGGCAAGGATCTGTGATGGAACAGCCAGGAGTCATATGATCACTGATATCCTGGCGGCCTTCGAGAAGGTAGCTTTCGATCATAACACCTTTAACCAGCTTTCTGAGGTCTGGATTATAGTTACGGCTGTGAAGTACTTCTGAAACAATACGGATCTGTTCCTTGTATTGCTTGTTGGAGTTTGAGTGGTTGGCATCTATGATGATGGCAGGGTTCTTAAGGTCCTTTTTGGCATACAAAGCAGACAGATGTATCAGATCTTCATAGTGGTAGTTAGGAATAGTCTGTCCGTACTGGTTTACACCACCTCTGAGAATTGTGTGTGCCAGATCATTTCCTGAAGTTTCCACATCATTTCCTCTGTAGATGAAGTGGTGAGGATGCTGTGCAGCAGTGACAGAATTCAGCATAACAGAGAGATCACCGCTGGTAGGATTCTTCATACCGACAGGAATATCCATGCCACTGGCAGTGAGACGATGCTGCTGGTTCTCCACAGAACGTGCACCTACAGCTTCATAGGAGAGAATATCATCCAGATAGCTGCGGTTTTCAGGATAAAGCATCTCATCTGCAGAAGAGAGTCCTGTCTCCTGCATAACTCTCATGTGCATCTTGCGGATAGCAATAATTCCGGCAAGAAGGTCAGGAGCCTTATCAGGGTCTGGCTGATGAAGCATTCCTTTGTAACCGTCACCTGTGGTACGGGGCTTATTTGTATAAACTCGCGGGATGATCATCAGTTTGTCAGAGACTTTATCTGCCACTGTTTTCAGTTTGCGTACATATTCGCAGACTGTATCTTCGTTATCAGCGGAACAAGGTCCTACAAGGACGATAAATTTATCTGATTCACCGGTGAAGATACGGCGTATTTCTTCATCGCGCTGTTTTTTTACTTCTTTGAGTTCCTGGCTGAGAGGGTACTGAGATTTCAGAACCTCCGGTAAAGGGAGCTCGTGATTGATTTTCATAGACATGATCTGTTTCCTCCATATAAGTACATGCAGGTCTTTGATAATGCCGGAACTCAGGAATATTTTATACCTGACCGGACTGCCTGCACATTTTCCTTTACAAGTATAACATGGTGTTATCTAAAATTCCAGTACTTTAACACTTTAAACTGACATATTTTGAGAGAATGTAATCAGACCGTTTTTTATGCCTGTTTCTTAGCTTCACAAAAATGCTTTCAGATGTTACAATCAAATAAAAGATATAAGGAAAGAAATATCAAAAGAATACCAAAGAAAGTCGGGGTGAAGGTTATGGAGATTAAGAGTATTTTGATAAAGGACACAACCAGAGAAGAAAGAAAACAGATTGTGGAGGAATCTTTTGGGAATATTTCTGCAAGCTGTGATGGCTGTATGGCGGGACTGACAGAGATGTATCAGGAATATATTGATGGTACAAAGGAAATCCGCGACATTAACATGGAGTTTAATGCACACTACGTACGGGAAGATTTGGATGAGAAATCAAAGAGAAGCTGCCCGATGTAGATAAAACAACTATATGGGAAACTTGCAGATCCCGAATATGCAGGAAATAACAAGATAACAGGAGAAGGATAATAAAATGAGTACAAACAATATGGATAGATTTGAATTCAGATGTATCAGACCGGAGGAGACACAGCAGGCGATAGAGATCGAGCAGATCTGTTTCCCGCCAAATGAGGCATGTTCTCCGAAAAGTCTGACAGAGAGAATAAAAGCAACAGCAGAAACATTTCTGGTAGCTGAGGATAAGGAAACCGGAAAGCTGGCTGCATTTCTTAATGGAGTTCCTACAGATGAGGAGGCTTTCAGAGATGAATTCTTCACAGATATTTCTCTGAGTAATCCTGAAGGCAAAAATATCATGCTTCTGGGTCTGGACGTCCGTCCGGAATATCGTATGCAGGGCCTGGGCCGTGAACTGGTATCCAGATACTGCCAGAGGGAAGCTCAAAAAGGACGAAAGAAACTTTTCCTCACCTGTCTGGATGAAAAAGTGAAGATGTATGAGAAATTTGGCTTTACAGATCTGGGCCAGGCAAATTCCACCTGGGGCGGAGAAGCCTGGCATGCTATGAGCATCAAGATTGAAAAATAATTAACAATCAGAACAGACAGGAGAGTGTACAATGAGCCTATACGCAATCGGTGATTTTCATCTTTCGTTTACAGTCAATAAACCTATGGATGTATTTGATAAAAGATGGAAGAATCATGTAGTTAAGATTGAGAAATACTGGAAGAAGAGAGTGACAGAGAATGATACAGTAGTGATTACCGGAGATCATTCCTGGGGGAGAGATCTTGCAGAGTGTCAGGCGGATCTGGATTTTATTATGGCTCTGCCGGGCAGGAAGATTCTGCTTCGGGGAAATCACGATATGTTCTGGGATGCAAAGAAGACAGAAGATCTGAATGAGATGTTCTGGGGAAAGCTGGAATTTTTGCAGAATAATTTTTATACATATGAGGATTATGCGCTGGTGGGAACCAAGGGCTACTGTTATGAAGGAAAAGACAGCTATGAGCATTTCTTGAAGATCCGGGAGCGGGAGCTGGGGCGGCTGCGCTGCTCTTTTGAAGGGGCGAAGGCTGCAGGATATGAGAAGTTTATCATGTTTCTTCATTATCCGCCTACAAGTATTGGAGAGATGGAGAGTCCGTTTACCCTGATGGCACAGGAATTTGGCGCCGAGAAGGTAATCTATTCTCACTGTCATGGAGAGAAGCGATATGATGACAGCTTTAAAGGCTATGTGGATGGAATAGAGTACAAGCTGGTGTCAGGAGACTATCTGAATTTTAAACCGGAGTTGGTTTTACGCTAATTATATTGTCTGGAAAAAATCCCTGGGAAGTATTATACTTTTCAGGGATGATTTTATGTGCTTTGAGAGAAAATATCTTCGGGGAGAAATGAGAAAATGAAGATTTACTACAGAGAGAAATCTGGCGGGATTGAAATTCTGCGGTGTTTTGGAATAGAAAGCAGAGTTGAGATTCCGGGAATGATAGATGACAAATTGGTAATTAGTGCGGCACCGTATGCATTCTCCAGTCATATGGATGAGAAAGAAGAACTGAAAAATGCCAGCCTGTGGGAAGTGTCAGAGGGTCTTGGGTTTGGCAGAGAAGAGCATGTTCTGGCAGGAAATGACGTGGAGGAGATTGTTTTTCCTTACACTTTAAAAGAGATTGGACGATATATTTTTTATGGCTGCGGGAATCTGAAAAAGCTGGAGTTTTCTGACAGCCTGATGCAGATAGGCTGTGGTGCATTTACAGGCTGCCATGCATTGGAGAAGCTGACTGTTCATATGAGACAGGGAAAGAAGTCAGGCGTTAAGGAAATGCTGGGCGAGATGTGGCAGAGGATAGATGTAAACTTTCTTTATGAGTATGAAGAAGCCAGACTTGTATTTCCGGAGCATTATGATGAGGCGGTTGAGAACACTCCGGCGCGTATTTTGTATACGGAATATCATGGATCAGGCAGTAATTACAGGCAGTGTTTTTATGATAAGGAGCTGAATTATCAGGAATATGACAGGCTTTTTGAAATGGCGGTAGCCATGGATAAGCTGGAAGTTCTGGTTGATATGTCATTTGGCAGACTGGAGTTTCCTTATGAACTGACCGGGAAAGCCAGGGAGAATTACAGGGAATATATCCGTAAGAATCTGGGAGATATTGCAGAATATCTGGTAAAGCAGGAGGATATGCACAGATTGGAAGTGATATCCTCGCAAAAACTCTGGACACTGGAGGGAATTGATTCTGCGTTGGATTGTGCATCTAAGAGAAAAGAAACGGAAGTATCCGCATTTTTGATGAATGAAAGAGCAAATCTGGTGGATAATACGGCAGGAAGTGAACGTATAGATGTGGATAAGTTGCAAAATAGTCAGGAAGCTGACAGGACAGAGCAGGGGAAAAATGAACAATCACAAACTACAGAAAAATCTTTGAATAGAAGAACTATACTAAGAAAAAAGAGGTTTGAACTGTGATAGATATAGAGGAAAATAATAATGCAGCCAGAGGATAAAATACAGGAAATAGCAGAAAGAGCAGAGCGTTTGCAGGAAATCGGCAGCAGTATTCTCAGGGTTGCGCGGGATGAATTATATCTGGGAATGCGGTTTTTGGATGTGGCGCTGAGCAGTTTTTCTTATCAGATGGATGGTCAGGTCCATGGATTTGGAACGGATGGAAGAGTGATGTATTTCCAGCCGCAGATGCTGGGAGGCTTATATAGAGAGAACAGGATTCTGGTGAACAGAGGGTATCTGCATATGGTATTCCACTGTATTTTCCGGCATTTTGCATGGAGCGGTACAGAAGGTAAGAAGAGGGCAGACGATGGAATCACAATCCAGGAACGTATGCGTGATCTGAGTTGTGACATTGCAGTGGAGCATATGATAGATGGGATGAACTATCGGAGTATCCGTTTCTCACGCAGTCTTCTGCGAAGGGAAACCTACCGTCTCCTTGAAAAAGAGGGAAAAACCCTCAACGCACAGAGAGTATATAAAATATTGTCAGAATGGAATCTGAACGAAAAGGATCTTACAAATCTGGAACAGGAATTTCGCACAGATGACCACAGATACTGGGAAAGTAAGAAACCGGATCAGAAACCGAATCCCATGCTCAGCCGCAAATGGGGGGAGATCAATGATGGAATCGAGACGGATCTGGAAACCTTTTCCCAGGAGGCAGGTGAGCGGGACGGAGGTTTCCTGGAGCAGATAAAAACAGAGAACAGAAGCAGGTATGATTACAGAGAATTCCTGCGGAAATTTGCAGTTTTTCATGAAGAACTGGCAGTGGATGATGACAGTTTTGATTACAATTTCTATACCTATGGTCTGCGTCTCTATGGAAACATGCCGCTGATAGAACCACTGGAATCCAAAGAAGTTAAGAAGATAGAGGAATTTGTGATCGTCATCGATACTTCCATGTCCTGTTCAGGAGAACTGGTGAGAAAGTTTCTGGAGGAAACCTACGGTGTACTTAGTGAGAGTGAGAGCTTTTTTACAAAAATAAATGTGCACATCATTCAGTGTGATGAGAAAGTCCACACAGATAAAAAGATTACTTCTCAGAAAGAAATGAAAGACTATATGGAACATCTGGAATTGTATGGAGATGGCGGAACAGATTTCAGGCCTGCATTTGAATGGGTGGATAAACTGCTGGAACAGCATGAATTTCATAACCTGAAAGGGCTGATTTATTTTACGGATGGATTCGGAATTTACCCGAAGAAAATGCCGTCATATAAGACTGCGTTTGTGTTTATGCAGGATAATTACAGAGATGTGGATGTGCCGGTATGGGCTATGAAACTGATCCTGGATGAGGATGATTTTGAGAAGCCAGACAGGTAATGAAGAGAGAAAATTACAATTGCGGGAGCTGCAAATCGCGGAGCAATTCGTGGATATCAAGGAAATGAGAAAACTGAGTAAAAGTAAGAAGTGTTCAGCAGGAAAGGATTTACATTATGGATATAAAACGAGCAAAACAGGAGATAAAGGACTCAATAGAAGCATACCTTGCGAAGGATGAATTTGGAGAATATCTGATCCCGGCCATACGCCAGAGACCAATTCTCCTTATGGGGGCACCGGGTATTGGAAAGACGCAGATTATGGAACAGATCGCCAGGGAATGTAAGGTAGGTCTGGTATCTTATACTATCACACATCACACCCGTCAGAGTGCAGTAGGACTGCCGTTTATCAAAGAGAAAACCTTTGGTCAGGAGACTTTTTCTGTCACAGAATATACTATGAGTGAGATTATTGCCTCTGTCTATGAAAAGATGGAAAAAACAGGTCTCAGAGAAGGAATTCTTTTTATTGATGAGATTAACTGCGTATCAGAGACCTTGGCGCCTATGATGCTGCAGTTTCTTCAGGGAAAGACATTTGGCAATCAGAAAGTACCGGAAGGATGGGTGATCGTGACAGCAGGAAACCCGCCGGAATACAATAAATCTGTCCGCGAATTTGACGTAGTAACCCTTGACAGAATCAAGAGGATTGATGTGCAGCCGGATTTTGAAGTGTGGAAAGAATATGCCTATGAGCAGGGAATCCATCCGGCTGTTATCTCTTATCTGGAGCTTCGCAGAAAGAATTTCTACAGAATGGAGAACACAGTAGACGGACGGATTTTTGCCACTGCCAGAGGCTGGGAAGATCTTTCAAGGCTGATGCAGGTATATGAAACACTGGATAAAGAAGTGGACAGAGAGGTGGTATATCAGTATATCCAGCATCCAATGATCGCAAAAGATTTTGCCGCATATCTGGCATTATACAATAAGTATAAGACAGACTATGCAGTGGAGGATCTGCTTCAGGGTAAATGGACACCCATCACTCTGGGTAAGATCCGCAATGCTTCACTGGATGAGCATCTGAGTATTGTTGGTCTGCTGAACGGAAAGCTCAGCCAGTTATTTGCAGACTGTTATTTTATGGATGCCTATGTGACAAAGCTCTATGGTTACATGACAGAATACAGAGATAACCTTCCGGAAATGACGCTGGAATCCATTTATAAAAAGGCAGAAAATGATTTTCAGACTGCAAAAAAATCTGAGCTTCTCACTAAAAATGAAGAAAAAGTATTTATCCGTACAGTGGATTTTCTTGAGAAATTATGGATAGAACTGAGGGGAGAAACTGGTTCTGAAGATAAAATAGAGAATAATAAAGCTGTTGAAATTTCAGAAAAAGATACCTATGAGCGGGCAAAAACAGCTTTTGCAACGGAGGCTGACAGTCTGGAAACTCAGACAGAATATATCTCTCAGACGCTTCAGAATGTTTTTGATTTTATGGAAGCAGCCTTTGGTGACAGCCAGGAAATGGTAGCTTTTATTACAGAACTGAATGCCAATTATTACAGTCTCTGGTTTATCCGTGAGAATGGTTCAGATCAGTATTACCGTCACAACAAGGGACTACTGTTTGATGACAGACAGAAACTGATCCTGGGACAAATGGAGGAACTGGAGAACACGATGAAGCGGGGACTAAAAAATTAATTTTTATGCCAATTAGCATTGGATTTTCAGATAAATCGTGGTATGCTGATGAATAGAATTATGATTTGAGTGAAAAATATCAGGAATGCAGGCGCATTTGACTGTGCAGCAGTAGAACGATATGGAATCACTAGAAAAAACAGGAGGAACAAAAATGGAATTAGAAGTATTAAGAAAAGATATGGTTGCAGCTATGAAAGCCAAAGATAAAGTAACAAAAGAAGCAGTTTCCTCTCTGATCTCTGCGGTAAAGAAGGTAGCGATTGATGAGGGATGCCGTGATGAGATTAAGAGTGATCTGGTGGACAGAGTTATTTTGAAGGAGTTGAAAACTGTAAAAGAACAGTTGGATACCTGTCCGGAAAGCCGTGAGGATCTGAAGGCTGAATACCAGGCAAGATATGATGTAATTGCCAAATATGCACCAAAACAGATGGATGCAGCAGAGGTAAAAGCATATCTGGAAGAAAAATTTGCAGATGTGATCGCAACGAAAAATAAGGGTCAGATTATGAAGGCTGTTATGGCTGATATGAAGGGAAAAGCAGACGGAAAGGTGATTAATCAGGTTGTGGCAGAGCTCTGCAAATAATGTGTTATCTTAACCGAATCAAGTAAGTCCCCTGCTTCAATTGCGAAAAGCAATAAGCAGTGGGTGGGACTATGTGAAGAATAGGATCATCCAGCAGATTTGGTATACAGAAAGCTGGATAGTTATCGAAATAGCCGCAGTATATTGGAGTATCCGAATACTGCGGTTATTTTGTTAGGAGGTGAATATATATGGAGTTTCAGCATGAACTGATCATTCCTAATGAGGGACTTCCGTTTAAGGTTTTTCTTTTTGAAGGAGGAAATGGCAATTATGTGCGTGAGAAGCACTGGCATACGTCTGTAGAGATTTTTGCTGTGATGGAGGGGCGACTGGATTTTTTTGTAAATAAGGATGAATATCCGCTGAAAGCTGGAGAGCAGATAATCATTAATTCCAATGAGATCCACTCTATCCATGCTGTAGAGAAAAATAAAACAGTAGTTCTGCAGATTCCTCTGAAACAGTTTGAGAATTATTTTACTGCCCAGAGATATATCCGCTTTCGGGGGCAGGAGGAGCTGGTGGATAAGAAACTGGCTTCTTTGCTTCGTAAATTATATCATGTGTATTCCGAGCGGAAAATTGGATATGAGTTCCGGACAATTTCTATTTTTTACGAGATCATGTATATCCTGGTGAAGGATTACCGTGTGACAGAGACCAGGGAGAAGGATATCCGACACAGCCGCCGTCTGGATGCATTGTCAAAAATCACCACATATATGCGTGAGCATTACAGGGAGGAACTGAAGCTTTCTGATGTGGCGGCTACTTTTGGATACTCGGATGCATATTTGTCGCGAATGTTTCAAAAATATGCAAAAATCAACTATAAAACTTATCTGCAGGATATCCGTATGGCATATGCGTACAGGGATTTGCTGAATACAGACCATACAATTAGTCAGATTGCACTAGACAATGGATTTTGCAGCAGCAGGGGTTTTTCCGGGGAATTTCAGAAAAGATATGGGATACTTCCAAGTGAGATGCGAAAACAGATAAATAAAAAAGGTCAAAAAAACGCTATAGATTAGACAAGAAAACTGGCGAAAAGTACCCTTTATTCTGATATATTCTAAGCACAGTCAAGAAAACGTAATATCGACAGAATATAAGGAGGTTTTTGAAGTGAAAATTCAGAATGTAACAGATGCTTCCTTCCGTAAATATGGAAAGGTGCTTGAAGGGTATGACTTCAGTGCTCTTCTCAAAGAAATGAAACATACACCGGTTCCGGATGATGTGGTTTATGTACCATCTGTTGAGGAGTTGGAAGCTCTGGATGTAGCAAAAGCACTGCAGAATAAAGGATTTGGCGGAATCCCGATCGAAATTGGATACTGCAACGGACAGAATAAGAAATTAAATGCAGTAGAATATCACCGCAGTTCAGAGATCAATGTAGCGGTAACAGATCTGGTGCTGCTTATCGGAAGCCAGCAGGATATCACAGATGATTTTACATATGATACTTCTAAGATCGAAGCATTCCTGGTACCTGCAGGAACAGGTATTGAAGTATATGCAACTACACTTCATTATGCGCCATGCAATGTACAGGATGGCGGTTTCCAGTGTGTAGTCGTACTTCCGGCAGGAACCAATACAGATCTTACATTTGAGACAGCTAAGACAGGCGAGGGCAGCCTGCTGACAGCTAAGAACAAATGGCTCATTGCACATGAAGATGCGGCAATCGAGGGTGCAGTAAACGGACTTCGTGGAGAGAATATCACCATTGACTGATAGCAAATCTCGGTCTGAGTACTGCTGACAGAAACAGATGAGGTAATGAATGAAACCCCAAATAAATAATAAATTAACCCCAAAATCGTATTAAGAAAAAGGAGAATCTATCATGATCGATAACATGCCAAAAGTAAAAGTCGGAATTGTAGCAGTAAGCCGTGACTGTTTCCCGGAAAGCCTTTCCGTAAACAGAAGAAAAGCACTTGTAGAGGCTTATACAAAGAAATATGATGCAGCAGACATTTATGAATGTCCGATCTGTATCGTAGAGAGCGAGATCCATATGGTTCAGGCTCTTGAAGATATCAAGAAAGCGGGATGTAATGCACTTTGTGTATATCTTGGAAACTTCGGACCGGAAATTTCCGAAACACTTCTTGCAAAGCATTTCGAAGGACCGAAGATGTTCTGTGCAGCAGCAGAAGAAACACAGGATAATCTGATCCAGGGACGTGGAGATGCATACTGCGGTATGTTAAATGCAAGCTATAACTTACAGCTTCGCAATGTAAAAGCATATATTCCGGAATACCCGGTTGGTGACGCAGAAGACTGCGCAGATATGATCCATGATTTCCTTCCGATCGCAAGAGCAGTAGAAGGACTCAGCAACTTAAAGATCATCAGCTTCGGACCTCGTCCTACAAACTTCCTTGCTTGTAATGCACCGATCAAACAGCTTTACAACCTTGGAGTTGAGATTGAAGAGAATTCCGAACTTGATCTGTTTGAAGCATTCAACAAACATGCCGGAGATGAGAGAATCCCTGCAATTGTTAAAGAAATGGAAGAAGAACTGGGTGCAGGAAACAAGAAACCTGAGATTCTTGCAAAACTTGCTCAGTATGAACTGACTCTGAAGGACTGGGTAGAGGCTCACAGAGGATATCGTAAATATGTAACATTAACAGGAAAATGCTGGCCTGCATTCCAGACACAGTTTGGATTTGTTCCTTGCTACGTAAACAGCCGTCTGACTGCTCAGGGCATTCCGGTATCTTGCGAAGTTGATATTTATGGTACATTAAGTGAGTTCATTGGAACTGTTGTAAGCCAGGATACAGTTACACTGCTTGACATCAACAACTCTGTACCGAAGGATATGTACAAAGAGTCTATTGAGGGCAAATTTGATTACACACTGAAAGATACATTTATGGGATTCCACTGCGGAAATACAGCTTCCAGCAAGCTTTCTTTCTGTGAGATGAAGTATCAGATGATCATGGCAAGATCTCTTCCGGTAGAAGTTACAAACGGAACTCTTGAAGGAGATATTGTTCCTGGAGATATCACTTTCTATCGTCTGCAGAGCACTGCTGATAACAAACTCCGCGGATATATTGCACACGGTGAAGTTCTTCCGGTTGCAACAAAATCTTTCGGTGCGATCGGCGTATTTGCAATTCCTGAAATGGGACGTTTCTACCGTCATGTACTGATTGAGGGAGGATATCCACATCACGGAGCAGTTGCATTCGGACATTATGGAAAAGCTTTGTTTGAAGTATTCAAATACATCGGTGTTCCGGTTGAAGAGATCGGATACAACCAGCCGGCAGGTGTAAGATACCCGACAGAAAATCCATGGGGTTAATTCAGATAAACAGACTGACACTATAAATTTTAATACATCCCGGGGGTTTACCCTGGGATGTATTAGATTAGAATAGGTAATTGCGAAACAAGTTCGCAATCTTGATTGAAAACAAGGATAGAATCC
>NZ_JAJDMJ010000054.1:0-26952 GCF_020593585.1 Blautia sp. DFI.6.71 | reverse complement strand
GGCACTTCCATTAATGATTACAATTTTCATGCGTGTATCCTCCAACTTCCGATTTCATGATATCATTTCTAATACAGATTTTACCGTATTTTTCAGATTCAGTCCATCTTTTAATCCCAGTCGATAGAAAAATTCTTCTGTTTCTGCTCCACTGCTAAAAATTGCATTACAGTATTCCGTAATCACTTCTTCCTGTTCTTGGGATAACGTTTCCAGTAATTTCTGGTATTTCTTATCAATCTCACTTACTGGCTCTTTATCCTGCTTTAACTTCCATTCTGAATATGCTTTCCCCATATGCTCTGTAATTGTCAGATTCACAAATTCCTGCACTTCCTCGGATATGGTGCTCGCAGATTCCTGTTTATCTTTCTTTTTATCATTTGATTTTTCAAGTGTCGTGTCATCAATATAACGAATGATTTCTCGAGTATTTGACTTCATCGACTGCAGATATCCTTTCATCAGCACAGCTACTTTTCTAGCATCCGATTTTTCGGTTTCTTTTTCCAGCATATAAAACTCTTCCAGTTCTTTCAGGATATCCCTCCCTGCTTTCATCTGAAATTCCACCTCAAGCAAATCATCCATCACTTTATATAATTCTTCCATTGTTTATTTCTGCCTTTCCATATAGCGCCACTATATTTTCCACAATCATCCAAAAATAAAGTCCTGTAATCCACATTTCACAACTTCAATCACTGCAACTATCCCCATACCGATATGTGGAGTAGAACAAACACTACTGTCGTAAGAATCGCTGATAAAGAACCTTTCTGTGGTATCTGTTTTCTAAATGCAGGCAACAAAAAAACAGTCTGCCTTGACGAAAATCACTTCAATCAAAACAAACTGTTCTTCATATTTACTCTAATTTTATTTTATGAGAATAACTGATTTCACGAAATTTGCAGGTGAATCTGGAATATAAACAAGAGAAAAAAATAATTTTTAAACTCCATTTGCACTCCATTTGGTCTTTTCGACTGCCCGCAAAGCCTTTATTTATGAGCTTTCTCTCTTTACATCCCACCCAATCGCTAACCGATCTGCTTCGTCTTTCTTTAGTCTCTGATAATCTTTGATGATATAAAGCTTAAATTCCGGCGAAATCCACGAAGCAAACTCAAAAGCTATATCTGTATGTGCATAAGTACCGCCATATCGTCCCGATTTTGATACGATACTGATTGCATCCGTTGCTTTTATCCATTGCTGTGGTGTCAATGTAAAAGCATTATCTCCTGATTCCGCTTTAAACCTATCGAATTCGATAGGTTTAAAAATTCTACGCATTTAGAGCGGCACTATGGCGGGGATAGGATAAAACACTCACATACCCCGCCGACTATGCGGGAAAAGCCTTGAAATATAGGGCTTTTTAAGGCCCTAAATGCGTAGGTTGGTGCTTTGTTGCGATATGCTCCACGGTTACGGTGTATTGTTCATATTCTGTTTTCGGGAATCTTTATGAAATCTTCAAAATTGCCCGGTATGCTATCCGTAAAATCAAAGAAAGGACTTGATTATATGGATATGATTTTGAAAACGACTGACCTCTGCAAAAATTTCAAGGGGCAAATGGCGGTAAACAATGTGTCACTGAACATCCGGCGCAACTCGGTTTATGGTCTGCTGGGGCCGAATGGGGCTGGCAAATCCACGATCTTAAAAATGCTCACCGGCATTTTGCGCCCCACATCGGGAAGCATCGAGTTTGACGGCCACCCGTGGAAGCGGAATGATCTGGAGCATATCGGTGCTTTGATTGAGATGCCCCCGCTTTACGAAAATCTGACTGCATACGAAAATCTCAAAGTCAGAACTACATTGCTCGGCCTGGACGATGCACGAATTAACGAGGTATTGCAAATTGTCCAGCTCACGAATACCGGCAAGAAACGGGCCGGGCAGTTTTCTCTTGGTATGAAGCAGCGGCTTGGTATTGCTATTGCATTGCTGAACAGTCCCCAGCTTTTGATTCTGGATGAACCGACTAACGGCCTTGACCCTTTAGGGATTGAGGAACTTCGAGAGTTAATTCGCTCTTTTCCCTGCAAAGGGATTACAGTTATTTTGTCCAGCCATATTCTGTCAGAGGTCCAGCAGATTGCAGATCATGTGGGTATCATTGCTGGCGGCGTCCTTGGATATGAGGGAGAGCTTCGCGCCGGTGAAGATTTGGAACAACTCTTTATGGATGTTATTCGCAGAAATGGTAAGGAGGGATATTAAATGGAGATGGCATATATTCAGGCAGAGAACCTAAAGCATAAGAGAACTTTCACAAAAACGCTGATCGTTCTGGCCCCGTTTGTAACTGCGCTTATGAACTTTTTTGCCCCTCTTTGGTTCCAGCTCAATTCTTATAATTGGTGGTATATCCTGCTTTATCCTGGATTCCTTACGCTCACCTGTGCCTTGATTGAACAGCGGGATAATGGCAAACTAAAATATCGTGCCGTTGCTTCATTGCCTGTTTCGCAGAACAAAGTCTGGAAAGCAAAAATTGGAGTGGCCGGTATTTACTCCTGTGTGGGGAATTTCATTTTCCTGGCGCTAAATCTGTTGGGCGGTTTTGCAATATTAGTTATCAACGAAATTCCCCTGACAATCGGAATTTGGCAGGCTGCGGCCGGAACAGCTTGTATTGTCATTGCAAGCCTATGGGAAGTTCCGCTGTGCTTATGGTTATCAAAAAAAGTTGGTATCTTTGTCACGGTTATTCTTAATGCCGGACTTGGAAGCGTTTTAGGGATTTTCACGGCTACAACCTCTTTGTGGATGATCTGCCCGTATAGCTGGGTGCCGCATCTTATGATTTCCGTGTTAGGTATTTTGCCTAATGGTGAACCGGTTGCAAATCAGAGTACGGCAATGGCATTTTGGATGATTATACTTGTATTGGTCATTTCGCTGGCCTGGTTTGCGGCGCTGTCATTTTTAACTGCAAGATGGTTTGAGAAAAAGGAGGTGGGGTAACTATGGTATCTGTGGTTCGCTGCTGGAAAGCAGAATATCAGAAGTGTAAACATAGCATTTTGCTCTATATGCACAGCATGATTCCGATTATATGTGCGGCGATTTTTGCGGGTTACTATCATATATCCAGATGGGAACTGGCAACCAAAATCAGTGCCTATCTGGAAGTGCTGGCCGTTGCGTTCCCGTTTCTGATCGGCATTATTGTGGGCCTGGTTGTTCAGATCGAAAATCAGGCCGGGCATTATCAGCTTTTGTTGGGAACAATCCCATCTCGCATGGCAACGTATATTGGTAAACTTGGTTTTCTGATGATCTGTGCTTTTGGCGCAACATTTTTAGCGTTAGGAACATTCGCTGCACTATATAGGGATGCTCCGGCAAGCCTTTACCTGAAAGCAGGGATTCTATTGTTGATTACCATGCTTCCCATTTACCTGATTCATTTGTTTGTGGGAATGAGCTTCGGAAAAGGTGCATCTATGGGATTGGGAATTGCAGGGAGTTTAATAGCTGCCCTTATGATAACAGGGCTTGGTGACGCTACATGGAAATATATTCCCTGGGCCTGGGGCGTTCGTGCTATGGATTACACTGTGCTTGCATGGGATAGCCCCCAACTGTATGCACAGGTAAAAACCGATTTTTTCAGCGGTATGATTATTTCTGTATGCTGCACTGTTTGTCTGCTGATTGCCAGTTTGGTTTGGTTTCATGGTTGGGAGGGAGGTAAAAACAGTGAATAAAAAGTGCCTGTTTGCCGTGGTAATTGTGCTTGTAAGTCTTATATGCTTATCGGCCTGCGGTGCGCTCCGCGATACCGCCGATAAAAATAAGGCGTTAAATGAATCTCTGCCGTATTATGAGCTGAACGCCGCAAACTATGATGAAATTTCATATAACGGCCTGACATATACCATAACGGATGAATGTCTTGAAATGTCAGAACTGCAAGAAGAAATCGGGCAGGTATCGAAACGCTTCAAAAATGTGGCGGGGGAAGATTTCAGTTTCGGCTACGTTTACAGTATTGTGGATGTGGATATAAGCAATGCCGTAGCTGTAAATATCAACAATGAATATCGGAAAGCTGACATTAAAAATAATGATGAGTAACCTCGACAATGTGGTATAATGGGGCGGGAGGTGATTTTTTGACCCACTTACTTGTAGTTGACGATGAAGTTTCTATCTTGGAATTGATTAAGAACAGTTTGGGGAAAGATGGATATTTGATAACAGTCTGTCAAAATGCGGATGATGTAGACATCAAAAAGCTGCATTTCTATGACCTCATTCTTTTGGATGTGATGATGCCTGGCACAGACGGGTTTGAGTTTTGCAAACAGATCAGGAATATGGTAGACTGCCCGATTCTCTTTCTGACCGCAAAGACATTAGAGGAAGATATATTGTTTGGATTGGGCATCGGTGCGGATGATTATATTACGAAACCTTTTCGTATTCAGGAGCTTCGCGCCCGTGTCGCGGCACATTTACGCAGAGAAAAAAGGGAGCATCACAGCACACTTTCATTTGAGCCTGATATAAGATTTGACCTTTCCGCAAAGGTACTGTATGTTTCAGAACAGCCGGTTCCCCTTACCAAAAGCGAGTATTCAATCTGTGAATACCTTGCGAAAAACCGGGGACAGGTTTTTGCAAAAGAACAAATCTATGAAGCCGTTTTCGGGTTTGATGGAATAGGCGATAACTCTACGATCTCAACGCATATAAAAAATATTCGTGCGAAATTGGAGCATTTCAAAATAAGTCCGATCAGCACCGTATGGGGGATAGGATATAAATGGGAGTGAAAAAGAAACCTACATTGAAAATATTGTTTCGCCAGTTTGCTATCTCCCTCATTGTCATGCTGGTAGCGGCAATTATTGTCCCTTTTGGTTTGGAGGGACTTGCTGTAAATGCTGGATTAGCTACAAGAGCAAATCTAAGTGAATTGCAGGTAAAAGAGATCATTCCAACGCTGACGATTGCCCCGGATATTACAAAGGTTGTGATTCCACAGGGATGCGGCTACTTAATTCTGGACAAGAACTTTAATGAGCTTTACAGCAATATGGACGATGATGAAAAAGAAATTGCCCTGCTGTACGCAAAGGGAGAATATATTGAATATGCTACGGGGAGGCAGTTTGCACTTGTTGTCCGGGAAAACGAATTTTGCGTTTTAAGGTATTATATTGGTTCTCAATTTACAGTGTCATGGCTACCGGAATATTTTCCATCTCCTGACACGCTTGCGTTTATCCTGATGGCTGTAAATTCGCTGCTGGTCATTATCATACTGACCGCCAGATTTGCTAAGAACCTGCGTACACAACTGACCCCGCTTTTTGAAGCAACTGCGGAGGTTTCAAAGCAAAACCTTGATTTTGAAGTAGGACACGCCAAAATCAAAGAGTTTGAAGATGTCCTTGCATCTTTTTCAGATATGAAAGATAATCTGAAAATTTCGTTAGAACGGCAATGGAAAACCGAACAGACACAGAAAGAGCAAATCGCCGCGCTTGCCCATGATTTGAAAACGCCTCTGACGGTTATTCAAGGAAATGCTGATTTACTCACAGAAACAAATCTTGATGATGAGCAACGATTATACGCTGGTTACGTCGTGGAAAGCTCCGGCCAGATGCAGTCATATATTCAAACCCTGATTGACATATCACGGGCGGCGGTTGGTTATCAGCTCCATATTGAAAGTATAGACTTGCCAGCGTTCATGCAGCACTTGTTCGGTTATATGGAATCACTATGCCGGACAAAAGAAATCCGGCTGCAAATGAATACTGTTTCACTCCCTCAAATGCTGAAATTTGATAGGGTGCTGATAGAACGTGCTATTATGAATGTTATCAGTAATGGGCTGGACTACTCCCCGCAAGGCGGAACGCTTTATGTGGATGTTCAGAGTAACAACGGTTTCGTGGAAATTTCAGTCACAGACGAGGGAACGGGGTTTTCTAAAGAGGCATTATGCCACGCACAGGAACGGTTCTATATGGGCGATCAAAGCCGCAATTCAAAGTTACACTTTGGTATGGGTCTATATATTACAAATTCGATTATGGAACAACATAATGGTCAGCTTATTTTAGAAAATTCAAAAGAAACCGGCGGCGCAAAGGTTACTATGAAACTTCCTTGCTGATTTTCCGATAGTGTAATGGACGTCTTTTATGTCCGTCCATTTTTCAAATCTTTATGGAATCTTCAAAAATTCCTCTTATCATGTATCTAAAGAAAAAACATCTGCCCAGCGGCAGAAAAGAAAAAAACCGCTGCTGGGCAGACCCATTTTCACGCTTAATTTATATTCACTGGTGGCGGTTTTGAGAAATCAAGGCCGCTGCTTTCTTTCTGTCATTCCCAGCAGTTAAAGGCATGGCGGCCCACGGGAGGACGCCGCCATGCTGTTTTACTATCATTATAATCTAATCCACTTCTACCGCTTAAAAAAAGCCTTTCCCTCTTCCTGTGGAATCTCACAAGTATCTTCTACTCCGTAGAAACGCTTCACAAAATACTTTGTCGGAACTTTTCCTCTAAGCGTCAAATATCCCTGTTCTTCCAGCTCCTTATTCAGATTGCCAATGATCTCATAAGCCGATGTCTGTTTTACCTCCAGAAGTTCACATATATCGGCTGCCTTTAAAAATAATTTGTTCTGCATAATCAGTACCTCCTGTATTTTGAATATTTATCTCTTCATATACTCTGTACTGGCAGATGTAAAATCGGACATCATTTTCCGAAATTTATCAAATTTTCTTGTTTTTTAATTCTCCATCAGTGTGATTACTGTGTCATGGAGTTTAAGCTCATCGAAAGTAAAGAACCTTTCTGTGATATCTGTTTTCTAAATGCAGGCAACAAAAAAACAGCCTGCCTTGACGAAAATCACTTCCATCAAAACAAACTGTTCTTCATATTTACTCTAATTTTATTTTATGAGAATAACTGATTTCACGAAATTTGCAGGTGAATCTGGAATATAAACAAGAGAAAAAAATAATTTTTAAACTCCATTTACACTCCATTTGGTCTTTTCGACACCCCGCAAAGCCTTTATTTATGGGCTTTTCCGCGATTTTTCAAGCTACTCAAACTCGTCTCACAGAAGATTAATCACAGTGATTTCAATAGCGTTTTCGCTATTTTTTGTTGCTATATTTGCCATATTTTCCACCATGATTTTGACTGGCATAAAAATTGTACTCAAAATGAACTCAAAACAACAAAATGAAAATTATTCTTCGATCAACGGCATATTGATCAATTCCTGCAACTTTTTCTGCAATACTACTTTATCCGGCAATTGTAATTTATATTCCGCAACCATCATCGGAGATAATGTTCTGCTCATTGCATATTCTACCACTTCATCATCCTTAGAAGCACAAAGAATCATTCCCACGCTTGGGTTCTCATTCTCTTTCTTCTTCTGACGATCCAATGCCTCCAAGTAGAAATCCATTTTAGAAATGTATTCCGGTTTGAATTTTCCAATCTTCAATTCGAAGGCAACCAGACACTGGAGTCCTCTATGGAAAAACAACAAATCAATTCGGAAATCTTCACCACCGACCTGTACTCGATATTCTTCATCAATGAATGTAAAATCCTTGCCTACTTCCAGAATAAACTCTTTCATATTCTGGATAAGACCTTTTCGCAAATCAGATTCCTTAAAATTTTTAGGCAAATCCAAAAATTCGATAACATACGAATCTAAGAACGGATTTTCTTTCAAACCTTTTATCGGTTCCGGCAAGAGTTTTTCCTTAGAAAGCATATACCTCTCATAATATCCGCTGTTAATCTGTCTATCCAACTCTCTGGCTGAATAAGATTCTTTTATACAAAGGGTTATATAGAAATGTCTTTCTTCCGCAGTTTTTGCTTTAGACATAATAGCAAGATGGTTACTCCAACTAATTTGTGTCAACAGTGTTGTCACAAATTCATTAACTTACAAATTACTTCACATTTATAGAAACTTGAGAAAATTCCATAAATATAACTACCTGTCGCCGATATAAGCTCCTACAAACACATAGTCCGTCGTTTCTCCATACAAAGTTCCTTCGGTTACTAATGGAGCATATGGTGTAGACCAATCCCACTCCCATCCATATCCACTACGATTTCTGCTATTTTGTGCTCGTAAAAGGTACGGTTTAGAAAACCGGAACATTTTTCCTGAATTTTTATATGCTACAAAATCACTTTTAGATATTTGATTATCTATAAATGTTTTTAACTTTAATGTATATCCTTGTTTGAATTTCGTAAACGTAATATCGCCTTCATAATCATGATTTTTACTACGCTCTACTACCAGGCTAATCACTTCTGATTGACTTCCTTTGTATATTCTCATCGCATTTTTAATAATTAATCTTTCGTATGGAGCATCCGTACCTAATCCTTCAAATTTATCTAATAAATTTACTGTACTGGTATTAGCTGATACATATACTTCTAATTCACGAACTGATTCTTTTTCTGCATCATCTGTTTCCTGTTCTTCTGTCAATGAAGGCATAACAAATTTATCATTGCTTTCACCCGAGAAATAACTATTAAGCTCATTTTCGTATTTTTTATATGTAGCTTCTGGGATATATGCACATTGTTTGTCAACCAGGTAACATACCGGAATCTTCTTTTCTCCATTAGTAGAATTGATAGAAATATGCATTGTTGGAACATGCTTCATACCAGTTATTTTTTTCAGTTTTCCATTGTACGGTACTAATTTATACTGCTGAATATCCGCTGTATTTTCAAGAACTTCCAACGTACCTTCGCTTGAATCACTCATTTCCTGTTCATCTTTATTCTCTATAACGATCACGTTTTCAACTTTTTCATCACGTGTTTCCTTATAATCATCTGAATCATACATATCCTGATAATTATCTGATACTACATATAATTCACTGATTGCTCTGGTACATGCAACATAAAACTGATTTTTATCCATCCCACGCTGAACAACAATAACTTTTTCAAATTCTAAACCCTTTGTCATTGTCACCGGAATAACATTATATATTCCTCGCAAAATTTCCTTACTATCTGAATAGAAATTCAATTTCGTTTTTTCTCTGATATCTGCTGAAATCATACTATCATCTTCTACAATAACCGCAACTCGATCATCATCAGCAACTGTAATTTCAGGTATTTCTTCAACTGTTTTTTGTATGCCCTCTAAACCGTAAGGTTCCATTGCAATGTTCAAATTGTCTTTCACATAAGTGGTAATCTCTCTTGCATTACGATAGTTCTCTTTTATTTCATACTTATCAGAATAGATTTCTTCCGGAATGTCATCCAACTGCATAATACCTTTACAGTTAATACACTGGTTGACATCCCCAAAAACATTCAGAACTGCAGACGGGTACATTGTTCTAACCATTCTTAATTCTATCGGTGAAAAATCTTGAAATTCATCAATATACATATACTTTCTATTTCCATCACAAGTACCAAAAAGTTGATGCAAAATATATGTCATTTCAAATGCTTTTGTCAGTGGTACCTCTATTTCCTTATCTGTTACAAATGTCACGCCAAGCATTGATAAAATTCCATCGAACAAATACTGATATTTCCCTTTTGCTCCTCTTTGTTCTGCCAAGCGTTTTCTCTTTCGCTCAATCTTCTCATATTCTTCAAAATATGAAAATGGCGTATATCCTACCTTCTCCAATAATTCTTCTGTTTTAGCAAACAGTTGTAACAATTTTTCAAATGAAGTATCGTATTGAAGATTTTTGTTTTCTATTGAACGTTCAATTACCATTTTATTATCCAGAATATACTGTAAAACTTCTCTTTTATTTTCCAGACGTTCAATTCTGGCTAATTGCCAATCAATATATTTACAATATTCTTCCGCTTCTTCTTCAGAAATATTATTCCATTCTGTTAAGAGTTTATAAGCATCTTCTTTATCCATTGCTTCGTTTCTATATAGTTGCAATAACTGCAACATTGGAACTGCACCTTCCAGCGTAATAGATTTGAAATACCGGACTCTGGAAAATTCGTCATAATCCATTTCAGAACATGCTTTTCTCGTATAGTAAAAGCCTCTTGATAGTTCTTCTTTTGATAACGTTCTATTAGATTTTTCTTTAGTAAAGCATTTTCTTTCTTGTAAAAAACAAACCAAATCTTTTGTCAGTTCATACAATTCTCTTTCACGAATTGCATTATCAATTTGCCTAATCAATCTTTCAATATCTTTTTTTCCACACTGGCTAATCTCTTTTGCTGAACTTGTATACAATTTATACATTTCATTTGCAAAATCTTTTTTACCACCAAGCAACGCTATATGCTTATCCATCATATTCGTGATAGTATTTTGCTCCGTATTGAAAAATTGTTTTCCTTTTGTATTCGAGTTGAAATTATCTTTTACATCCTCCAATAAATCCCAAAGATACCCTTCGTCATAATAATCCTCAATGACTGTACCATCATCTATAACTGCAAATGGCTCATAGCTAATTCCCATTGCATCAAAATATTGCTTACAACACGCCTCATAAAAAGATGCTGTTGTAAACTGCTGTACTTTTTCTATTTGAAGTAACTTAGATAATTCCTTGCTTTCTCTTCCTAAAATATCCGTTGGAGAAATAACCATGATATCATCCATACGAATATCTGGATTGTTATATCTCATATAACGGATTTTGTGCATTAAAATCATCGTTTTTCCAGAACCAGCACAACCAAGAACTAAAATATTCCTATCTTTATCAGAAGTGATAATGTTATACTGATTTTGCTGAATAGATTCAACAATATCGTGTATTCTTTTATTCTGCTGATTTGCTGCGATAATTTTAGCAAGATGTGTATCTGTAAACTTTAAAATTTCTTTTTTCTGTCCGCCGCCTCGATTATATTTATCTTCGTATCCTTTATAAGCAGAATTAACAATATGTATATCTCTCACAAAGTTTAATCCTGTTTTCTCATCTCCGATATATATTTCATATTGATGATAAAGGGATGCCCTCTTATCAGCCCAGTCTGTTACCCAACCGTGAATTGCTTGCCTTCCTATGTATAACTCACAATCATCTTTATAATCAATATGACAGAAATAGGGTTCTTTTAATACCTTTTTTACTTTTCTATCAACTTCATACTCAGCATTTCTTGTGTCAGGATAAACCCAATCTGTTTGCACAAATCCCCAACGGTCTATGTATGTTCTTGAAAATGGTTCGTAATCCTTCAAAACATCTTCTCTAAGTTTATCTTTATAATATCCTTTGATCTGAGCAACGCATTTTTTGAAATAAGCAGCTTCCATCATATCCTGTTTCGGATCCATTTCATCTTTTTCTATAATTTTCTTTCTTGCTGGGTCAAGATTTCCTTCCTCATCATAACCACTGGCATCATAGCCCCTATAATCATAACCGGCTTTGTTGTAACCATCCTCATCATAGCCATTTTCATTATAACCATCTCGGTCATAGCCTTTGATATCATACCCATTTCGGTTATAACCATCCCGATCATAGCCTTCTGCATTATATCCCGCACGATTGTAACCTTCTCGATCATAACCTGAATGATTGTATCCAGTTACACTATGGTATCCCTCCCGATCATAACCATCTATATCAAAACCATTAATGTTAAAGCCGTCTTTGTCAAAGCCATGCAAATTAAATCCGGTATAAATATGAAAACCAGACTCATCAAACAGATCCTTAGTATATCCGTCTACGCTTACACCACCTCGATCAAAGCCATCAATACCATAACCAAGAATATTGTAACCATCTTCAGAAATACCATTCAAATTAAAACCATCTTTATTATAACCATTTCTATCAAATCCATATACATCAAATCCATCTCGTGTATATCCTTCAATATCAAATCCGTCTCGATTAAACCCATCTCGATCATAGCCTTCTTTACTATAGCCATCTCGACCGTAACCTTCTGCATCATATCCTGCACGATTGTAGCCATCTCGATTGTAACCTTCTATGTTAAAACCTTCTCGATCATACCCTTCCGCATCTATCCCTTCTCGGTTAAAACCTTCTTTGTCATAACCTTCTCGATTATAGCCATCTCGGCCATAGCCTTCTTCGTTAAAACCTTCTGCATCATAACCATCTTTATCTCTTCCCGATAATTTATTAATGCCATTTTTATTCACACCCTGTTTATTATATCCTTGACGATCATAGCCTTCTCTATTGTACCCCATTCGATCATATCCATCACGGTTATAGCCATCTCTATCAAATCCAAATTTATCATATACGTTTTTTGCCATTTTTCTTTCCCCTTCGGTACAATAACTTTTCAACCAAAATTATAAAATTCTGTCTTTCTTCCATGATAGTAATCCCACTACTCAATTCCATTTTCTATTACTTAATCAAAAACATTTTTCTAGACAATATTAAAGATATTATACATCAAATTTGATTCTTTTACATCCTTCTTCATACACTTATTCATATGTTTTTCCATCAATAGTCAATTTAAACTGGTCTGGATTATGCACAATATCATACCCTTTTCCGTATTCAACAGGTTCATATTTCACTATCATTACTGGCTCATGTCCTTCTATTTTGTCTTAAAAAAGATATACCCTCATATCGACATTGGTCGCATATCCTCTGTCTGTAGAAAATTTAATTGTATGAAATGAATTTTCCTTACACATCTCAATCAATAATTTTGCAAACTCTTCTTTATCTTCAATATTATCTCGATTAGCTGCTACTGTAAGATATTGATCTCGATTCATACTTATACTGCTAACAACGTCTGGAGCCATTGGTACGTCTTCCTCAGAATTCGGCTTTATAAAATACTCCATTGTAATAATCAATACCGCCATTACACATAATACCCATATACATTTTTTATTCATATCTCTATCCCTTATATTTGCAAGTTATACATTGCAATTATAAGAATTTTTTAAAGTAAAATCAATACAGGTACAGTGATATTGATGAAAGGTATGGATTTTATGGAGCAAAAGCTACGACAAATTAATGACATTTCTCTCGGAAACAATCTACGAAATTTAAGAAATGCAGCTAATCTTACTCAAGAACAGGTCGTTGCTCAATTACAATTACGCAACCTTCCAACCACACGCAGCATCTACTCTCAAATAGAGGCCGGCACCTACAATATTAAAATCAGCGAACTTATTGCATTGGCAGAAATTTTCCATACCGATTTCAATACAATTTTTAATGGATTATCCAACAACAAATAACCCTGGATTAACAGTTTTATTCTGTCATCCAGAGTTTTGTTGTTTCACAATTCTGTTATACGTAGATCATTTCCTTTATAATAATTTCATCCACTCTGCTCCGTATCCCATTCATTCTCCGTACCCATTCGTACCTGTCCTTTTTCTTTAAATCCTCCGTCACACCTTCTTTTTCCATTAATTGCTTCATCATCACATTTCTGCGTTCCGTTGCCTGCTCATTCAGATCAGCCAGATACGTCCACAACTGTCCGAATAAAATCAGCTCATTAAACACTATTGGCTTTACTTGTCTCAGATACTCTCTGTGCAATCTGCCATAATGCCCGATACTTCTTTTTTCTTCTGGCATTTTTAATTTGGGAACATAGTAATCACCCACCAACACATAATCAATTCCGTTTTCATGAATTCTCTTTTTTAATTCCTGCATACTTTTGTCCTCACTTTCTGTAATTATCATTCAACTTCCATGCCCTTTTTCGGTACGTTTTCCCTGCGTTTGCAGGAACTTTTACTCCGTTTCGCTTCCTCATCATATTGATGGAGCTTATCAAGTACACTTTGCTTCTTCTGCTGTGTTTGCTGAGGACTTTTATTGCCATTTTCAATACCGCCCTGAGTTTTCAAATATTCCTCAACCAACATCTGCGATTTATTAAACGCCCTCATAAAACTGTCAACGCTGCGATAACCAGCCTCGGTCACTGTTTCTTTCAATAATGAACTTTGCTTTGTTCTTTCTGAAATCAGATATGTGATGGAATTCATCAACTCTTTTTTCTCTTTCAGACGAAATGTGCCGGATAGACCAGTCAATTCATCCAGACGTTTCTGCTTCTTCTGAATCTGATCATCAATCTCTCGAATTGATTTTCGGATTCCTAAAAGTTCCCTTCGCACTTTCTGCATCTGCTTAAATATTTCCATGTCAACTTTTAATTCTGGTTTCTCAGGAGCTGCAGCCATCCTAATCTTTTCCAAAAGAATATCAACCGCTTTTTGCAAAATTACTCTCAGTAATCCAGGCTTTTGACCTTCTTTTTGAATAGATTCTTTTACCGGCAGACTGATATTTTTCTGTTTGACTTCTGCAATCTCATCAGAGGGAACGCCCGCAACAAAAGCTTCATCTACTGTTCGATTCCACTCCTTCCTTGCTTCATTATCAGCCTGAATTTCTTCCGCCTTTGGATTGTTCTTTCCAATCTTCTTCGTTGCCAGATATGGTCCATCTGGTTCAAAGACACTTAGTTTTTCTGCTTCATCTTTCACCAACTGATTCATCAAATCCGTATACATCTTCTTTACATCTTTTAAAAAAGATGAATGTTTAAAGATTTCTTCCTTGCTGTCAAAGAAAGTCATTTCATAAATTTCACCTTTCGGAACAATATAACAGCCGAGTTTAATATTTCCGTTTTCATCCAGAATTTTCTTCTTTGTTCGAACATGCTTCCCTTTTTCATCGTAAAACATATTCCGACTGGCTCGCTTTATCTCTTTCTTCTCCAAAACCTTTCGTTCACTGTAAATCAAATGAATATGGTAATTTGTTTTCTTTTTATTATGATGCAAAGCAGCCGTACACTGCACTCCATAAGTGCTTCGAAACTGTTCTGCAAACAACTGTAATAGCAAGTTCCGATCATATTCTTGAAAACTTTCCGGCAGTGCAATGACCAGTTGTCTGCTTGTTCGGATAAAGATGTGCATAAGTGTTCAGCGTTGTTTCTACCTTTTCATGTCCGAGCCGATTTGCAATCTCCAGCGGTGAAAAGCCCAATTCAATCAGCATACTTGCATGGGAATGCCTCAAATCGTGTACTCTTATCTGTTTTACGCCACTTTCTTTAATTCCTCGCTGCATTTCATGCTCCAGATAATATTTCGTAATAGGGAACAACCTGTCGTCCTCCTGCAAATCATATAAGCTGTCCATATAATCTTTGATATCTGCAGCCAGAAACTCTGGAATGGTAATCACTCTCTTGCTTTTCGATGTCTTTGGTGGAGTGATCACATCTTTCTTACCAAGACGTTGATATGATTTTGTGATAGCAATTGTTCTCTTTTCCAAATCCACATCTTTCGGATTCAGAGCCAAAAGTTCTCCCAAACGCATTCCCGTCCAGTACAAAGTCATAAATGCCATATAAGAAAGCCTTTTGTTCATAACACTGTCGATAAACCTCCTAAACTCCTCTCCTGTCCAGAAATCCATTTCTTCTGCCTTACTCTTACCCATGCTTCCGGCTTTTGCACAGGGATTACTTTTCAAATCATAATATCGAACCGCATAATTAAAAATTGCACTCAACTGGTTATTGATTGTTTTCAGATAAGTGGGTGAATACCCCATTTTAATCAACTCATTCTGCCATTGCCGGATGTCAGCTGCAGTAATATCATTTACCCGCTTATTCCCAAAATACGGGAGAATTTTCAGCTCCACAATATACTTTTTCGTTCTCATGGTATGCTCCCGCAGGCGAGTTTCCATATCTGCACAATACATCTTCCAAAAATCCGCAAACTTCATATCAAAATCCGCTTTTTGCGTAATAAGGAAATTTCGAAGCCATTCCTCCGCCTCTCTTTTGGTCGCAAAACCTCTTTTGGTAGATTTCCGACGTTTTCCTTGCCAATCCGTATAACGATACTGAATCAACCATTTTCCTGTTTTCTTGTCTTTTTCCGCTTTCATTCGACCACCTCCCACACACTGAAACCATACCAGCGTTTTTCAAAATAGCGTCTGGGAACTTTGCCCGCAATCACCAGAAATCCTTCTTTTTCCAGTTCCTGATTCAGCTTACGGATCAGCTTGTAAGCATGACCTACAGAAACACCCAGCATTTCTGCGAGTTCATTTGCAGTAATATAAATCTTTTTGTTTTCTGCCATGTATGCATCCTCCTTTTCTCTATGTAGCGTTATCGCTACTTTTATAATCTCATTATATGTAGCGACTTCGCTATTGTTAAGTATTTTGAAATGCCAGTAGAAAAAATTTTTTAAACATGCTATAATGTAGCCATCTCGATACATGGAGGACGATGAAAATGACCATAGGAGAAAAAATCAAATACTGCCGAAAGCAAATTGGCATTACGCAAGATAAACTGGCTGAGCTGACCGGCATCCATCCGGTTTCTATCCGAAAATACGAAACAAATAAAATGCAGCCACAACCTCCTCAGTTAGAGAAAATTGCAGCTGCACTCGGTGTCAGTTATAATGCTTTGAATGGCAGTGATACCGCCGGACTTCGTCTGGAAACAGTCGGTGATCTGATGGGCGTACTTATGGTGCTTTGTAATTCCGGCATCCTCCAGATCAGCGGAGAGCGTGGAGAAGACAAGATGTTAAAAGATAATACTGTATCCATCCATCTGAATCTGGTTCTCTCTTCTTATCTCGAAATCGGATACACCACCAGAGGGAAGGCACATACGCTGTCTTTGCAGGATGTATTGTTGAATATCAGAAGTTACAAGGTATTTAATGACCTGTTGAAATGGGAAAAAATGAATTACATCTACCAGAGTGTTTTGGAATCCGCTGGTGATAATCCAAATGAAGCAACACAGGCAGCTATAGATGAGATAACCGAGACAAAAGAAAAAGTGGAATTGGAATTGCAGAGAAGTCAGATGTTGCTTGATACTTCTGATGGCATTAAAGTTAAAATAGATCCTAATTACTGATACTAAAGAAAGGGCTAACTATGATAGAACAAATTCAAATAAACGATTGGAGACAATTTGACAACCTAACTATTGATTTTGACAAACGACTGACCATATTAACAGGTGCAAATGGATCTGGAAAAACCACTATATTAAACATTCTTTCTAAAGCATTTGGTGAATCTGTTAAGTTTGTTAGCAATGTTAGTGAGACCGCCGATGGCTCTATTGATTATACCTCAAGTGTTATAGGAGATTTGGAAGAAAAACGTGATAGTAATTATAAATCTTCCGTTATCGGAAATATAACATATAATTCTACAACTTCATCCATTTTAGTCCCTGAACAAGTATCAACTACTTATAATATTGATTTAAAAGATACTAAACCATGTAAAGGTATATACATCAACTCCCATCGTTCTTTATTTCAGTACAAAAAAGTCGACAATATCCCTACGCATGCGCTAAAACGAGATGAAATTTTTAGTGCATACCACAAATATAAAACATTACCTTTATCCGACACCTACTACAACCCAAATGAACAGGGTGCAACCAAACATATAAAGGAAGCAATTATTTCTTTAGCAACTTTTGGTCCTGGCAATAATTATGTAAAATCAAACCAAGAAGCATTGGATATCTTCAAAGGTTTTCAATCTATACTTCACAAAATATTACCGCCTAAAATTGGTTTCAAAAAATTATCTATTGAAATTCCAGAAGTTATTTTAGAAACAGATTCTGGCAACTTTCCTATTGACGCTGTTTCTGGCGGTATAGCATCTATCATTGAACTTGCTTGGATGATATATATGTATGCTCCATTCAATGAATCATTTACTGTATTATTTGATGAACCCGAAAATCATTTACACCCAGAATTGCAACAGACACTTTTGCCAAATTTATTAGGAGCTTTTCCTAATGTACAATTTATTGTTGCCACACACAATCCATTTATCATTTCATCCGTAGAATCATCATTAATATATGTTTTAAATTATACTAAAGACAACAAAATTGGTTCTACTTTGTTAGATAATGTAACCAAGGCAGCGTCCTCAAATGAAATATTACGAGAAGTACTTGGAATCTCAAGTACATATCCTTTATGGGCTTCATCAAAAATAGATATTTTAGTAAGAGACACTATTGCCAAAGGAATCTCAGAAGAAAGTCTTTCAGATTTTCGTAATCAGATGGAAAAGTTTGGTTTCTCCAACGTCATTCCGACTGCCTTAAATCAATTATTTAAAGGTGATAGCAATGATAAAAATTAACAAAGACACAAAACCTAAAATTTTGGAAGATAACGCTAAGCAGTGGACAGACGAATATTTAACTGCTTTAAAACAATCGACACCTGTTCCACCCCATATAAAATATAGATATCAACATAACGATATTAAAGATGCATTAGAGAAAGAAACTCATGGAAAATGTGCTTATTGCGAAAGTAAAATCAAACATGTTGCCTTTGGTGATATTGAGCATATACTTCCCAAAAATAAAAATGCCTGTCCTGAATTATATGTTGAATGGACTAATTTGACTTTAGCCTGTGAAGTTTGTAATCGCACTAACAAGAAAGACTATTATAATCCTTCCGATCCTTTAATAAATCCAATTGCTGATGAACCTGATAAATATTTAATGGCATTCGGCCCTTTTATATATCAAGTGCCAGGAGAACGAAAAGGAGAGTTATCTATTGCAATTTTAGATTTAAATCGCTCTGAATTAATAGAACGTAGAAAAGAAAAAATTGAAAATTTATTACCTCTGGTTGATAAATGGAAAAAAGAAACTAATGAGACTTATAAAAAACTGCTATATTCACAGATAAAAAAGGAGGCCGAATCAGATAAAGAGTTTTCATTTATTATTAACAGCTACCTTAAACAAATAAATTTTTACAATTAACATATTTTGTACTCAATCTGTACTCAAACCACATAGCAAGAGCCCGGAAACCCGCATAAACACTGGATTTCCGAGCTCCATTTTTTTATTCAAACTCTACAAAGACTAACGCTTTTTGTTTAGGAATTATTCTCTGTAATGTTTCTCGTTCTTTTGATTATTTGATATATCCATATTATCCTGCCTATACGAGCTAATGTTATCATTTTGTTATCGGCATTGATAACACCTACTCGATAACTGTGGATAATAACTATATGTAGCATGTCAAATTATAAGCTATTTTGCTTAGAGATTCAACACAAAACTGAAATTTTACTTTTCCTTATATTCATCTGGTATTGCTATTTGAAATGTTTCACACAACAGCATCACATCATGCACATCATTTTTATCGTGTTCATATCCCAAATGAAGCATTACCTGACTCAATGGTTCAATACAAGAAACAGTTATATCTCCAACTTTTCCAATACCGGAAAAAGTTTTTGATGGAAATATATCTCCCTCATAAACAATTCCGTCATCTGTAAATTCAAAACAATGTAAATCAATGATTCTTTGTTTATCATCTTTCCAGACAGTATGACCATCCGTTGTATAATCAGTATTTACTTCCTCAAATCCATGCTGCTTAATCACATAAATATAATCATGATAATGTTTCAGTTCAACAAACAAATCAATATCATTGTGTATTCTTGATTCTCTTTTAAGAAGTGCATCAACACCCCATCCGCCATCTAAATATACTTTAATTTCGTTTTGCAAAGCATATTTTATAATTTCACATGCATCTTCTGTACGTACCATAATCTATCCTCCAAATTCAAATCTTTGTATGCTTTCCAACTCACTAAAAGCCTGAAATTTGTCAGTCTTTCATCCTTTTTGTTATCAATCACCAATTAGCTGTAATCCATTAGGATTTAGCTGATATATTTTATCGCACACCTCTTCAATATACTTTCTATCGTGAGAAATGCTAATGACAGCCCCCGGAAATTCTCGGAGCATTTTTCTTATTACCGGACCGGACAATGGTGAAAAATTTCTTGTCGGTTCATCCAGAATAAGAACATTTGCACCACTTAAGCTCATCCTCAAGAGAAGCACTTTCGCCTTTTGTCCGCCTGATAACTCCCGAATCGGATGCTCCATTTCATCTGGTGTGTATTTAAGTGAACCAAGGTATGTTCTAATTCTTGTACGCTCTTCTTTATCTCCTGTTTTATCAAGGTAATCAACCGGTGTAACATCCAAATCCAGCAGGTCTTCATAAGTTTGAGGCATATATTCTGCTTTAATGTCATTCCGATTTAGGAGTTCTTCCGCTATCTTTTTTAGAAGAGTCGTTTTTCCTGCCCCGTTGGCTCCTATCATACAGATTTTTTCTGAACCTTTTATTTTTAAATGAATTCCTTCTGCTAAAATTCTTTTGCCATCCGGAGTCACAAGCTTTGAAAGTTCATATTCTATGACCGTTTTTCCTGCGGGAATGTGTGAGTTTTCATCCCCTAATTTGACAAAGATTGCTTCTTCCTGTTCCGGCATCTGAGTCATATTTTCATCTTCTTTTTCAAATCTTCGTTCCATTGCCTTAACCGTATGCATTTTGTCCTTTAAGTTTTTGGCAACAGACGGTGCTTGTCTGGTACAACTTCTTAATGCACCTTGTACACTCTGCATAACTCTTTGATATTTTTCATCGCGAATCTTTTTCTCCCTACGGTCACTCAGTGCCCGCTGTTTTTGGATTTCAAATTTATGAAGCCGTTCTTCCACATAGCGTCTATAGGGAAGCTTTGCCACGGTATATCTCGCCTTTGTTTTTCGTATAATCTGCTCGATATGTATCACCATGTTGGCAGTACGCTCTATCAGCGTTTCATCGTGTGAAATAAAAAGCACAATGTGCTTCCAGTCATTTATGATTTTTTCCAGTAATGTAAGCGTCGCAATGTCGATGTCATTGGAAGGTTCGTCCAACAACAGCACAGAAACATCGCGAATGAAAAGCCTCATAAGTTGTGTCTTGACTTTTTCGCCTCCTGAAAGACTACCCATTGTCTGGTTACTGTAGAAAAAATCATTTTTCATTCCAAATTTTCCCGCAATAACAGACAATTCTTTAGGCGTTTTCTCCCAGAATATTTCCTCTTCAGAAAAATATTCGTATATTGTTTTTTCCTTATCTTCATCGAGCATCTCCTGCGGAAGATAACCAAGACGTTCGTGTCCCATTATCCTTTCCCCATCTGCTTCTATATAGTTTTCTACAAGCGACGGATTGTATATCCACTTCATTAATGTCGATTTCCCATTTCCCTCTTCTCCAATAATAACTGCCTTATCTCCATCATTTAGCACAAGGTTGAAATCATTAAGAATTATTCTCAGGTCTTTTTTATGTGTTAAATTTAATTTTTTTATCTGCAACATTAAAGTTTCTCCTTTTCGAAGTCTGAGCCAATTATTATTTTGAACACACAAAAACGAGTCTTTTTTGCATACGCAAAAATAGACTCGCTAAATAGACCCTTATTTCTTTTCCAAAAGGAAAACAAAGGAAATGCCTCTTGCGATAATCCAACTTAAGCGTACACAAAACAAACCTATTCTCTACAGGCTCAATAACTATATGTGTCTTACTTAAATCAAATTATCTATTAATCATTTCCTCACCTTACACAAAATGTGCCTTTCTTTCTTCTAATGGCAATACTATCATACTGTATTTTTTGTGTCAATACATTTCACCTTATGGAAGTGCAAATTAAAATTTTCACTTCCTAATTATACATCCAACCATTACGAAATTCAATCTTTCACAACCTCTTTACAACCACAACCACAGCACTCCAGCAAACGCAGGAGCACCATACCGTAAAACGCTTATGTGTAAATCAACTCCGTTCCTACAACTTCCCTCACACAAGCCTGAATATTATTCATTCTTCCAATCCATTCGTAGGGATTATCTTTCTTTAATTGTTCCGTCACATCTTGTCTGTCGGCATATTCCTTTACCAGTCGAAGAAACATATCCTCTGCTTGCTTATCGACTTCTGCAAGATAACTATGCAGCTTTCCGCTTGTCAGCAGGTTCATATATAACACTTTATAGTGTTCCTTTAAATGCCTTGCATGTCGTTTCCCCCATAAACCAATCGGCTCTATTTCTTCTTCGGCTGGTACTGTGATGTTCGGCAATAAATAATCACCCACCTGTCTATAAGTTCCGCCCATTTCTTCAAAAATTGTCTTTGTCATTTTCCTTTTCCTCCTGTGATTTTTGTCTATCGTGATCGTGTATTATCACGCTTGCGACCTTTAACTGTTCTTGCCTGCTCCAACAAATCATCTATCTGTTTGCGACCAAAAACCTTACGGAGCAGGCTGTAATCTTTATTTTCTGCTTTTAGGATTTTGTTTTCTTCGGTCAATCTTTCATTGACTTTCTCCAAACGCTGATTGGTGCGGTATAACTGTGCATTCGCTGTATTCAGCCTATGATAGTTGTCCCACCCCTCAAAGCAGCGGGCAAGCACCGTTTTGACAAGTTGCTTCAATTTCCTTACAACCGGCTCTGCCATTTTGGTTTTATATGCCTTTGCAGTCATAAATTTCTCTGGTTCTGGCAACTGATATTTCGGTGCAGTATCAAGCTCTATTTCAAGATTTGACAGCTCGTCTTTTGCCTTATCATAGTTCAATACTCGTTCCGACAACACATCAAATTCAATCTGTTTCTGCTCGATTTTCGCACCTAATGCCGCCACTTCTTTTTCTCTTTCCTGCTTTTTATAATCCAAAACAGAAAGATGTTTTTCGTGTGTGCCTAAATGTTCCCACTCAATCCCATAACGTTCCATCACCGCCGCAAGCTGTTCTTTTTCGGACTGTATCCATTGCGACCACTCCGTATCGCCACGACTGCCGCCCTTAAAACCTTGCGTTGCAAGAGCCTGCTTTAGTGACACTCTTGTATCAAGTCCACGCTTGCTGCCTGTGGTAAAAGGTACAAAATCTATGTGCAGATGTGGTGTAGCTTCATCCATATGCAGATGAGCCGAGAACACCCGAAGCTGTGGATTTCGCTCCTGAAAACCCTGATAGTATTCATCTAAAATCTGCTTTGCCAGTTCTCCGTTTTCCGTATCGGCGTTCATATTTCCCTTACCGCCCACCTGTAAAATGATTTCGTGGAACGGTTTTTCCTGCTTGGAACTTCGGATTTTTTCATAATAATCTTTTATCTTTCGGTCTGACCTTATCTGCTTGGCATTGTATCTTTCCAATGCTTCATCAAACAATTCGTGATAAACTGTCTTTATATTTTCATTGCAGTAGTCGATATTGAGATGAGTACGAGTTCCGTCTACATTTTCTGCTCGGAACTTTCGGCTATTGTGATTGACCGAGCCTTTACCGACCATTGCACTTATCGTTCTCTGCATTTTTTCATCTCCCATCTGTAAATTTCAACATTCTCAGGTTTTGTTACTTTTGTCAAAAGTAACGCAAAAGCACTTTTGACGGGTACACCCATCAAAAATGCGACCTGTAAACAGGTTTTGCGTTCTCCGAAGGCTCTCCGAGGGGTGAGCGTGTGCCGGTGGCACACACGCCTGCGAACCGACCGAGCCAGCAGGCGAGACCAAAGAGCCGCCTTTGAAAAGGCACTCTCTGCACACTCCCCTAAACTTTATCCGGTGTCAAAGTGTGACGATGGTGACAATGTTTTTCACAGCGTGCTGCTCTCAAAAACATTGACACCTTTGACACCGTTTGTCACGCCGTCTGCTCGGTTTCTTTCCAAAGTGAAACCTTTCTTCCGTCGTGTGTGCGGCTGTTCTGATAACGGATACCGTAATCACGAAACAGCCTGCTTGCGTTGATACTGAGCCTTAAAGAAAGTACATTCGGCTTTATATCCACCGCAAGCCTTTCGCAAAGTTCCGAAGCAGTTCCTTCCCATCTGTCACTTTCCGAAAAGAGCGTATCCGCTATCTTCTCAAGCAGAGGTTCGGGCGGTTCTTTCCACATCTCCGTTTCCGATTTTGCAAAGTTCCACACCAATCGCTCGCTGTCCCTTACAAGATGGATTTTCATATCCTGCTGGTCTCTGCCAGCAACATCAAGTGTGGCATTGTTGGAAGTACGCTTGTCCTTACTGAGAACAAATGCACCGTCTGCCGCACCCATCAGACCATTCGTGCCTGAAATCATATCGAATATATCTTCCGATTTTTGTTTGCGTGTATGATGAACAATAAGCATTGAAACCTTGTAACTGTCTGCCAACGCTTTCAGCCTTGCCACAACATCATAATCACTTGCGTAGCTGTAATCTGCTCCGCCTGCTTCACGCACACGCTTTAAGGTGTCTATGATAATCAAGCCTGTGTCTGGGTGTTCCCTCATAAACCCTCTTATCTGTTCTTCCAGTCCGCCATTGACCGTTTTACATTCCGTTGCGAAATACAGATTGCCTGTCTCCTTTGCACCGAACATCTGAAACAATCGCTTCTGCAAACGTGGGTAATCATCTTCAAGGGCAAAATAAAGCACCGTTGCCTTACGCACCTTATACTCCCAAAGCGGTGTGCCTGTGCTGATATGATAGGCAAGCTGTGCCATCATAAAGCTCTTTCCCACTTTCGGGGAACCTACGAAAAGGTAAGTTCCCCTTTGGAGCAGACCGTCGATAAGTGGTGTCTGAACCTCAAACACCGTATCATACAGCGTTGTCATTGATACTGTTTTCAGATAGGAAGGGTCTAACTGTCTGAGTATTTCCCTTTGCATTTCTTCAAAAGATTGCTCGTACCCCTTGAAATCCGTATCCTGATTGACTATACTATTGTCAGTACATTTGGAAAGTGACTGTTCCGCATCTGTTGCCGCAGATACATTTGGAATAGTCATTTCTTTTTTATTCTCCATTCGCATCCTCTCCTTTCAAACCGCCGAGAATAATGGAAATCAGTTCTATTACACTCAGCAGTTCATCATCCACACCTTTTCCTGCTTCAATCCTTTTCAGTTCCGCAAGGACTGTGGCAAATTCCGTTTTCAACGCCTTATACACTCTCGGATTGCCCTGTACCACCACATCCTGATTTAAGCAACGGCGGTAACAATACTCCTGTTTTGGCAATCCTGATAGAGCTACAGCTCTGTTAATGAGTTCGTTTTCTTCGGGCGATACTCGAAACCCTACTGTGATATTCCTCCAACGATTTTTGTTATCTCTGTTCTTAGCTGACATTTTCAAAATCTCCTTTCCCTAAATCATCTAATTTTTCTGCCATCTCAATCTGCTTTGACGGAAAGAGGTGTGCGTACTGATAAGTAATATCAATACTTTCGTGACCAACTCGGTCAGCAATCGCCACCGCAGAAAAGCCCATATCAATCAAGAGTGAAATGTGGCTGTGACGGAGATCGTGAATGCGGATACGCTTCACGCCTGCCGCCTTTGCCCCTCTGTCCATCTCGTGATGAAGATAGCTTTTCGTCACCGTAAAGATACGGTCTTTCTTCTTCAATCCGTAAAGCATACCGAGATATTCTTTCATTTCCTCACACAGAAACTTCGGCATTTTAATCGTGCGGTTGCTCTTTTTCGTTTTCGGAGAAGTAATCACATCCTGCCCTTTCAAACGCTGATAGGATTTATTGATTGTGACTGTTTCCTTATCAAAGTTGAAATCTGCCGGAGTCAAAGCTAACAGCTCGCCCTCTCGGATACCGCACCAGTAAAGCATTTCAAACGCATAAAAGGAAACAGGCTTGTCCATCATCTCAAAAGAGAATTTCTTGTATTCTTCCTTTGTCCAGAACAGCATTTCCTTGTGTTCCTCACGTCCCATATTTCCCACCTTTGCCGCAGGATTGGAACGCAGTTCATAGTAGCGGACAGCGTGATTGAAAATGGCGGACAACTGATTGTGCAGCGTTTTCAGATACGTCTGTGAATAAGGCTTTTTCTTCTCATCACGATAGGCAAGCATTTCATTCTGCCAAGTAATAATCTCCTTTGTGGAAATCTCGCTGATTTTCAGTTTCCCGAAATACGGAAGTATCTTTGTGCGTATGATATGCTCTTTGGTAAGCCACGTGTTTTCCTTCAAACGGTTCTTCACATCATTGATATAAAGCTCCGTAAAGGCTTCAAAACTCATATCAAGGTCTGAAGAAGTCTGCAATTTGAACATTCTTTCCCATTCCTGTGCTTCTCGTTTGGTAGCAAAGCCACGCTTGCATTTCTGCTTGCGTTCCCCTTTCCAGTTCACATACCTTGCCATCACATACCAAGTACCGTTATCTTCATTCTTAAATACCGGCATTTACATTTCCCCCTTTCCTGCTCCGTAGAGCCTTTCGTAAAAATACTGGCGATTTACACGCCCTGCAATCGTAATAAAGCCCTTTGCTTTCAATTCCTCATTTAATTGTCTGATGAGTTTATATGCATAAGGTTTTGATACGTTTAGTTCCTGAGCCACATCTTCGGCTCGGATAAATCTGTTTTCCATATCCTTTTTCTTCCTTTCTTAAAATAATTTTTTGCTTGCCGCTTTCTCCGTGTTAAAGTTCCAACAGGCACTCCTGCTTGTCGGCAGGCGCTGTGCTGTCCCAATGCACCGCAGTACATCAGGCGCTCGCTCGTATAGGGGTTCCCGAAAAGTCGGAGACTTTTGGGGAAGAGGAGGAGCAGTGCAGCGAATGAGCTTTTGTGCTTGCACACAAGCGAACGATACGGAACTTGCTCCGACGAGGTCTTGGCGGTTTGGCTTTTCGGACGGTCATTCAGTTGTCGCATTAAGCATATTTGTTTAATTCGTAATTTATTTTACTAAACATATTTGCTATTGTCAAGTGGTTACAAAGAAAATATTAAACATTTTTGTTTCGGTTTTTCTTGACTTCCACTAAACATTTCTGCTATACTTATTTCACTAATAGGTAATTGCGAAACAAGTTCGCAATCTTGATTGAAAACAAGGATAGAATCCT
>NZ_JAJDMJ010000053.1:0-27418 GCF_020593585.1 Blautia sp. DFI.6.71 | reverse complement strand
TCTCGGAAACTGCAATTTCCTGAATCATTGGATGCAGAGAAATAGTATGCCGGAGGCTTGACTGTACAAAACCTGTCTCGATCAGATCATTCACGTCATTTAAAGTAGACAGCTCCAGCCATTTGGAAAATATACGGGCAGAAATACCAGATGAAGGCAAAAAACACATATTGCACATAATATCCCGTTGTTTCCGTGATAAGGAGTATAACGAAAACAGGGTATGGATATGGTTGTAATAGGTGGCATTACTGCTCTGACCATCTTTCATTACTTTAATTTTATCTTCATTATGAAGAGAAGCCTTTTCCTCTTGAAGTTTTATCAATAATTGATGCGGAGCTAAAATTCCATTTTCCAGAAGTTTTGCTGCCAGTTCTACAGCAAAAGTATGGTAGTGTACAGTTTCTATGATTTTTTCTACGATTGCCCGGTGCTCTTCGGCTTCCGAATAAAAGGAAGATACCAGTTGAAACAGGCTGGATGATTCTTTAATCTCTTTTAAGTGCAGGGTACAGTAACTATCGAATTTGCTTCTTGTTGTAAAAAGAATCCGGCAGCGGTATTTTAACATTACGGACAAAAAGGAGTCCTGTGTTGCGGTTGCATTGAAGTTGTCTATGATGATTAAAGTATCATCTTTCAAAGAACGAAGGAAACGGTTGTGTTTTCGGAAACGTTCTTCTTCGGTATCTTCCGGTAAATCATCAGCAAAATCCATATCCGTAACAGATTGATGTAAATCTCCGGCATATTCAAAATACAGGATGTTTGTGTAATGCTTTTTATAGTACTTTGCATAGGATTTTGCCAGTTCGCTTTTCCCGATTCCGGCAATTCCGTAAAGAAATGCTTTGCTATTATCTTCCAGAAGGGAATGTAATTCTGTTGTTTCATCTTCTCTCCCTACAAAATGGCGGCATGGTCTTGGGACTTCACTATCCATAATATAATCCAGTACCATTGGTGAGAGGGAACCACCTGCGATCAATTTCTGGTTTTTGGTATCACGTTTAATAAACGGGCGTTCCATACCGAAAGAAATCAGTTTTGCCAAAAACAGCAGACGTAAATCGGCAGGTTTGTATAGAGGAGCAAGTTCTGCTTTTTTGGCTTCAGAAATTGAAGAATCCTGGATAAATAAGGTATAAATATCTTGAAGTGTTCTGCTGTAGTCTGCCATTAGTGGAAGAATATTTTGTTGTATGTTTTTTGCCAGTTTTTCCTGATTGCTTGGTTTTGCATAAAAAGAAGATATTTTGGGACTGATTTTCGCCTGACCTGTCATCCAGCGGCAAACCAGACCATTATCCAAAGTAAATTCTTTGTTTTCAGGACTGTCTAAAAAATCTTCAAATATTTCGTATAAAAACTCAGGCTGGCTCATCTGATTGCTTTCACTGATTTGGTTTTTTAAATATGTCATTATCGAACTAAAATCACAACGATCCAATAGGCATTTCCTCTTTTCTATAGATTAAATTAAGTGAACAGGTTTGAATAAGTATATCATACCACGAACATATATTCGGTTCAAGATAAATAGAGATTTTCGTTACATGATTTTCTCAATTTACGGTCAATTCCGGTTCAATGTTGTTTATGAAGAAATTCTGTAAAATAAGCTCAGATTAAAACAATGACAGGAGGAGCTTATGCAACAGAATATTGAATTTGAGCGGTGCATTGATTTTCTGGTACGGATGATTGATAAGTACGGCGATGAAGTCCTCCGTGAGTTGGAGGAAGAAAAACAGAATAAGCAAGAAAAAGAAGCGGCAGTTTCCTGAAATACTAAATGTAAATCAGACTGCCGCTTTTTATGTGTTTTCAGATGAATTTCAAAAGCTGATATAGAGTGTGAGGTTCATTGTTCTGGGAAGCGGTAATACGGGTATCAAATGGCTTGAAATGATTTTGTGTATAAAAGCTCAGAAGAAATTCATTATCTTCGCATTCAAGAAATTCCATAACGCCGCCTACGGAATATTTGAGACCGGATATGGTTTCCAGTGCAAATCCCAGCAGGATGTTTCCAGGGATTCGTTTTTCCTTTGGTAGAGAATAGTTCTTTCCTAACTGTGCAATCAGGTAAGCTGCTGTGTTGTAAGACTGTGTTTCTTCATCCAGAATACTGACACGGGACAGCTTCTTTGCCATCGTCTTACTGATATTTGAAGCCCGGACAGATATTGGCTTTACTGTAAGAGAAAAATAGCCGACCAGTGAAGCATCTTCGGCATCGAATACCAGATAAGTGATAGATTGATCTTTTTTGGTAAACTCAACCGCATTATGTAATAAAAAGTATTCCACATCGGGATTTTTGGGACAAGAAAAATCGGAGAGTAAGTCGTAAAGACTTTCCTCTCCGATATATGTCGGTTCGTCTTTATCCAAATATGCCCGAATATTAACGGTAAAATATTTATCAGACATGTTTTTTCTTCCTTTTTGACATTAAAGCTAAGATTTCCTGTGGGTTCGTTAACTGACGTCCGGGAAGTGTCTGCTTTGGTGTGCGGTCACGGTCGGCTTCGTCAATTGCTGCGACAAAACGCTTTACGCTATTTGGATTGGATACGACAAAATTATGAGTAATACTTGAAGTAGCCATACTAACACCTCCTCTATTTCTGGCTTTTTGTGTATTTATAGTATATGCAATGTGTGATAAAAACACAATATCAAAAACTGAAATAATTTCTAAATAATTTTCAAGCAAGATATTTATTAGATGCTTCCGGTAAGCGGACGATATTTTGATAACAGATATGCTCTGTATCTAATTTAACTTGTTGTGCTAGATAAAATAAAATATAAAGAAACTTCAACAAAATATGCTATCCTTTTTGTAGGGAATACAACGAAAGGAGGCATCATTATGTTGAAGTTCCAAGATAATAATACCATTGTTATTGCAACTTTTGAAGACTTTATTTTAACCGCTTACGTTATTATTGACGAATTGTATCATCAGTTTGCACCTCCAGAAGTTACCAGACGACGGCATATCCTGAATGCAAAATTATCTGACTCAGAAATCATTACTATCAGTCTCTGCGGAGAATTGGCAGGCGTTGATTCTGAGAATGCATGGTTTTCTTTTGTGAAACGAAACTACAGGCATCTTTTTCCGCAGCTTTGCAGCAGAAGTCGTTTTAACAGAACGAGACGCGCCCTGATGCAGACAACAGAATTGTTACGACAAAAAATGATTTCCGTATTCCCAATTCCAGTCAGTTCCTATTACATCGTCGATAGTTTTCCACTTGCAGTCTGTAAATTTGGACGTGCACGATATTGTAAAGCATTTCGTGGCCATGGTGCTGATTATGGAAAATGTCCTTCCAAAAAAGAAACCTATTATGGATATAAAGTACATGCATTAATTACATTAGAAGGATACATTGCATCATTTGAGATCACACCGGCATCTACAGATGATCGTGAAGGATTACGTGATCTGGCAGACCATTGGTCTAATGTTACAATTTTAGCGGATAAAGGCTATGTTGGAAAAAACATGAAACAGGAAATGCAGGAAAAAAATATCTGTCTTTTTGCTCTGAAACGTTCCAACAGTAAGGAAAATTGGCCGAAATCCGTACGTCAGTTAATATTCAAACTGAGAAGGCGGGTAGAAATCGTATTCTCTCAATTGAGTGGTCAGTTAAATGCAGAAAGAGTGTTAGCCAAAAGCTTTCAGGGGTTATGTACCCGTCTGGTTAATAAAGTACTGGCATACAATCTCTGTATTGCATTGAATAGTATTTTCGGTGAAACCTGTGAACTTGGAAAAATCAAAAAATTGATATTCTAAAAATTTTATTTTTTAATATCTGTAAGGATTCTTTGCGGTTTTACAGGTTTTCACATAATCTATTTGAAGTAGCACAATAGGTTAATTTAATTATACAATTGACAGAGAAATGCGTCAACACGGAAAATAAGTATTGAAAAGAATTGGAATAAGTACTAAAATAAAGTTGGGACAATAAAACAAGGATACTATATATGGGAGAAGACTATGAAGAATATAAAAATTAAATGTGATATCTATACCAGAGTATCCACAACCATGCAGGTAGATGGATACAGTCTGGATGCTCAGAAAGAAAAATTAAGGCGTTATGCAGAATTTCAAAATATGGAAATCGTAAATGAGTATTCCGATGAAGGTAAGTCTGGAAAGAGCGTAGAGGGTAGACCAGAATTTCAGAGAATGTTGGATAATATTGAGAATGGAACAGATGAGGTACAGTTTGTACTGGTGTTCAAGCTTTCCAGATTCGGTCGTAATGCGGCAGATGTGTTAAACTCTCTGCAAAGAATGCAGGATTTTGGAGTGAATCTGATTTGTGTTGAGGATGGGATTGACAGCTCCAAAGATAGTGGAAAGCTGATGATTTCCGTTCTGTCTGCGGTGGCAGAGATTGAAAGGGAAAATATCCTTGTCCAGACAATGGAGGGACGTAAACAGAAAGCCAGAGAAGGGAAATGGAACGGTGGATTTGCTCCATATGGCTATGAACTGGTAAATGGAGAATTACAGATTGCAGAGGATGAAGCAGAGGTCATACGTCTGATTTATGATAAATTTATTCATACGAATATGGGAATTGCTGCGATCGCCATATGGCTGAATCAGCATGGATATAAAAAGAAAAAGAGACAGAATAATACACTGGATGCATTTGCCGCTTCTTTTATAAAAGGTGTTTTGGACAATCCGGTTTACTGTGGAAAACTGGCTTACGGACGAAGAAAGAATGAAAAGGTTGCTGGAACACGAAATGAATACCGTATTGTAAAACAGGAGAATTATATGTTATATGATGGTATTCATGAAGGGATTATCTCAGAGACAGATTGGGAACTGGCACATCAGAAAAGGGTAAAAAATGGAGTGAAATATGAGAAGATCCATAGCTTAGATCATGAACATATTTTATCCGGAATCTTGAAATGTCCGCTATGTGGAAGTGGAATGTATGGAAATGTGAACCGAAAGAAAAAGAAAGATGGAACTTTGTATAAGGATTATTTTTATTATGCCTGCAAACACCGTCGTTTAATGAATGGTCACAGATGTGATTACCATAAGCAATGGAGCGAGGATAAGGTCAATAATGCAGTTGAAGAGGTTATCCGGAAACTGGTACAGAATCCCAAATTTGAAGAAGCGATCCGAAAAAAAATCGGTTCAAGGATTGACACAGATGAAATTGAAAGAGAAATCGAAAATTTGGAAAAACAGCATAGGCAGTTGACAGGAGCAAAGGCAAGGCTAGGCCAACAGATGGATAACCTGGATATCATGGACAAATTTTATGAAAAGAAATATCAGGATATGGAGACAAGGTTATATCGGCTGTATGATGAAATTGAAGGCGTGGAAAATAGCATAGAAGAAGTTAAAAAGCGTTTGCTGAATATCCAGCAGCAGAAAATATCAGAAGAAAACGTCTATCAATTCCTTTTATATTTTGATAAACTATATGATAAGTTCACCGACTTGGAGAAGAAAGAATTTCTCAACAGCTTTGTAGAACGTGTGGACATTTACGATCAGGAGCAGCCGGATGGCAGATTCCTGAAGCACATAAAGTTCCGTTTTCCGGTGTATTTTGGAGACAGGGAAACACAGAAACTTTGTTGGGACAACGAAAGTACCGTTGAAAGCAAGCTTGGTGAAGGAAGCTGTTTTACTGTAATACTTCCATTTAAAATTGATACGAATGCACGACCGGAAGAAAAAGAAGATTTCAATGCAGATATATCAGGTGTTCGGATATTATTGGTTGAAGATAATGAGCTGAATGCGGAAATAGCAGAATTTATGCTGACGGAAAATGGGGCTAAAGTAGAAACAGTGAAAAATGGGTTAGAAGCTGTTCAGCACTTTGAAGCCTGCGAATCAGGAACATACGATGTTATTTTAATGGATGTCATGATGCCGGTGATGGATGGGCTTACTGCCACAAAAACAATAAGATCCCTGGAACGGCAGGATGCAAAAACAATCCCTATCATTGCTATGACTGCAAATGCATTTAGGGAAGATGCAGAAAAGTGTATGGAAGCAGGAATGAACGCACATCTTGCAAAGCCATTAGATGATAAAACAATCAAGCAGACTATATGCGAAGAATTGAGAAGCAGTAGGGACAGGTGAAAATTTATTAAACCAGGAGGTTGACAAGGAGACGTATAGAGAAATATATTTGACAGACAGGAGATTTAATATGATTTCGAGAGCAAAGAAATATGTGGCAGTGTTACTGGTTTTTGTATGCGTGTGTATGATATTTTCTCCCCTGACTGCATATGCGGCCGAGGACTGTTCGCAGCATGAAACTGTCAAAGTCGGTTTCTTTGCCATGGATGGTTATCACATGATGGATGAAGAGGGGAACCGCAGCGGTTATGGCTATGATTTCCTTCGGCTGATGGCTCGTTATTGGGATGTAGATTACGAATATGTCGGATACGATCAGAGCTGGGATGATATGCAGCAGATGCTTGAAGATGGCGAGATTGACATGGTAACATCTGCCCGTAAAACATCGGACAGAGAAGAAAAGTTTGATTTTTCACGTCCGATCGGAACCAATTATGGGATGTTGACCGTCCGCAGTGACAACAGCACGATTGTGGACGGCAATTACAGCACTTACAACGGTATGCGTGTGGCGCTTTTGAACGGAAACACCCGGAATGAAGAGCTTGCGGATTTTGCAGACAACAAAGGATTTACATATGTTCCATCTTATTTTGATACGACCGCAGAGATGGAGGAAGCCCTTCAGAGCGAAAAAGTTGATGCGATTGTTACCAGTTCTCTGAGAAAAACAAACAATGAGCGAATCGTGGATAAATTTGGCAGCAGCGATTTCTATGTCATTGTTAAAAAGGGCAATACAGAATTGCTGAATGAGATCAATTATGCGATCGATCAGATGAATGCAGTTGAGGGTGACTGGAAAACAACGCTTTATAATAAAAATTATGAAAGCATAGAAACTAAGAATCTGGAATATACGGAGCAAGAAAAAAGTATTATTGCACAATATTCCAAGGACAACCCGCTTCATGTTCTGTGTGATCCGTCCCGTTATCCATATTCTTATAATGAAAATGGTGAGATGAAGGGGATTATCCCGGATTACTTCCGGAAAATTGCAGACTATGCCGGGATTTCCTATGAGTTTCTTACACCTGCCACCAGAGATGAGTATATTGCTTATCAGAAAAATAAGGAAGCCACAAATATAAGTATCGATGCACGCCTGGAAACAGATAACTATGCTGAGACGAAAAAATGGGGGCTTACTGCACCTTTCATTACAATGCAACTGGCAAGGGTGACACGGCGTGACTTTGATGGAGAAATCAATGTTGTTGCTACGGTTGACCAGACAGCATCAAATTCAATTGCAGATGCAATGGCACCCGGTGCAGAAAAGCTGATGTGCAGTACCCGGCAGGAAATGATGGAAGCTGTCCGTAAGGGTAAAGCCGATGCTGCCTTCGTCTACTATTACATGGCACAGGCGTTTGTGAATAGTGACACTACGGGCACCATGACATATACGCTGCTGGAACAGCCTACATTCACCTACCGCATGGTAGTTTCGTCAACAGAGAACCATGCGCTGGCTGGTATTCTGACGAAAGCAATGTATGCCATGCCCCAAAATCTTGTCGAAGATCTAGCAGCACGGTATACCACATACAAAGCAGCAGAGCTGACATTTGTTGACTGGATCCGTCTGCATCCTGTTGCTACTGTTTGGGTTCTTCTTATTTTCGGATGGCTGCTGACTACTATGGCTGTGATAGCAATGCGTCTCAGTGCAAGAAAAAAAGCTCAGAAGGCAGCCCAGGAGACGGCTGAGGAAATGGCGGAACTGGCAGAGCATGCGCAGGCTGCAAACAAGGCAAAAACAGCATTTCTGTCACATATGTCCCATGATATGAGAACACCGATGAATGCAATCATGGGATTTACCGGTATTGCAATGAAAAATAATCCGTCAGACGAAGTGAAAAATTGTCTGGAAAAGATTGATGAAAGTTCAGAGCATTTACTGTCGCTGATCAATGATGTATTAGATCTGACTCGCGTGGAAAGTGGAAAAGTGAAATACAATCCGGTACCGGCAGATTTAAAAAGTATCACAGATTCTGCACTGGATATTACAAAAGGCTTTCTTACGAACAGGGATATCAGCTTTAAAATCCAGCATGAAGAAGCAAAGATCCCAAATGTACTTGTGGATTCTGTACGTCTGCGAGATGTGCTGGTTAATATTCTGAGCAATGCCGTGAAGTTCACTCCAGATGGAGGGACGATTACATTTGAAGCCCGGTGTCAGGAAAAGGGCGGGGATGGATATATAAATATGCATTACCGCATTTCGGATACTGGTATTGGCATGAGTGAGGAATTTACAAAAGAAATTTTTGAGGAATTTGCACAGGAAGATTCCGATGCGAGAACGCAGTACCATGGAGCTGGACTGGGGATGGCTATCGTAAAGAAGTATGTAGATATGATGGGTGGAACCATTTCCGTGCAAAGCAAAAAGCATGAGGGAACCACTTTTACTGTGGATATTCCTCTGGAAATTACTGATAAGGAATGTAATAAGTCAGACACAGGTTTTTCTGAAAAGGTAAATCTTACAGGTGTGAAAGTCCTTCTTGCAGAGGATAATGAGCTGAATGCAGAAATTGTGACCGTGCAGCTGGAAGAGTTTGGAATGAATGTAGAAAGAGTTGTAGATGGAAAGAATGCTGTTGAGATTTTCAGAAATCATCCGGAAGGCACATTTGATGTAATCCTGATGGATATCATGATGCCTGAAATGAACGGTTATGAAGCGGCAAAAGCAATCAGGGCGATGAATGACAGACCGGATGGAAAAAACATTCCTATTATAGCAATGACAGCCAATTCATTTGCTGAAGATGTTCAGGCATCGTTGGATGCAGGAATGAATGCACATTTGTCAAAGCCGATTGTGATTGAGGAAGTTATAAAAACGATTTTAAGGTATGTTCATAATGATTAGCAGAGGTTCATGAATTAGTGGAATACAATTGACAGGGCTAAAAGATGACAATGCAGGAGTGCTATAAAGCTATCGGAGGAAACTATGAGGCTGTTTTGGGACGCCTTCACAGCGAAGCACTGATTCAGAGATTTACATTAAAGTTCCTTGAAGACCAGAGTTATCTACAGTTAAAATAGGCATTGGAAAATAAAAATTATGAAGATGCTTTCCGCAGTGCGCACACATTGAAAGGGGTGTGTCAGAAGCTTTTCCTTGACCGTCTGTATGAGGTTAGTGATAAATCCTTACCGAACCAGATTTATTCACAGAATCTTATCAAGGTTATGCAGGAAAAAATCGATTTCTTCAAATCGAACAGTGGCATAAATTCGATTGATTACAATGCAAGTTCGGGGCAATTAACTATAATAAATGAAAAACAGAAGATAATATACCAGAGAGAAGATCCGGGATTTGATGTATTCAAAGTGTTTGAATAACTGCGCGTCGCATTCTCGTTACTTCAGTAATAGATAAGATTCTATAAAAGATAATACTATCTGATTTAAAATAATTCAACTACTTTCGACATTACTATAAATCAAAACAAATTGATTGACAAAGAAAACCTAGAGTTTATGCGGGATTAATGGACTTTATAATCGATGTAACTGTCAAAGCCCCGGCTGCCCTGATTGTTTCATTATCAAATTGACATCTGATTATTGTATAGTATAATTACAATTAAAAACACCGAAGATAAAAGACGGAGGAATTATATGAAAGCACATAAATATTGGTCAGTAGGAGCATTGATCACAATGATTGGTACTTTTTACACTGGACATAAAGGGTTAAAATCAAGCCACAAATACTTTGCGTTAAGCTCTATGCTATGTATGGCAATGGCGATATATACAGGGCATAAAATGATTTCCGGGAGTAGGAAGAAAAAGGCGAATAAAGAGAAAGTTACAGAGAGGGAGGAATAATTAATGTTGGAAGTAGGGGTCAAGGCACCTGATTTTGAGTTGCCAGATCAAAATGGAAAAATACACAGATTATCGGATTATGCAGGAAAAAAAGTAGTATTATATTTCTATCCCAAGGATAATACAGCGGGATGTACGAAACAGGCATGTGGTTTTTCCGAGAGATATCCTCAGTTTATTGAAAAAGGTGCAGTTATTCTTGGGGTCAGTAAGGATTCTGTATCCTCTCATAAGAGATTTGAGGAAAAATATGGACTGGCATTTACACTTTTAGCAGATCCAGAGCGGAAAGTTATTGAAGCTTATGATGTATGGAAAGAAAAGAAAAATTATGGCAAAGTCTCTATGGGTGTGGTAAGAACTACATATCTTATCGATGAACAGGGAGTTATCATCAAAGCCAATGATAAAGTCAAAGCAGCAGATGATCCTGAAAATATGCTTAAGGAATTAGATTAATGAAGATAATATTATCCCCTGCTAAAAAGATGATTACAGATACTGACAGCATAGCGCCGGATGGATTGCCTGAATTTATTGAAAAGACGACAGAGATACAAAGTTGGTTGAAAAGCAAGTCAAAAGAAGAACTGAAGACTATCTGGAAATGTAATGACAAAATTACAGAACAGAACTTCAATAGATTGGAAAACATGGATCTTTATCATTTACTTACTCCAGCTGTCTTATCATATGAAGGAATTGCTTTTCAATATATGGCTCCATCCGTGTTTGAGGACAGTCAGTTTGAGTATGTACAAAATCATTTGAGAATACTATCTGCGTTTTATGGCGTTCTAAAACCGTTGGATGGCGTGACACCTTACCGCTTGGAAATGCAGGCAAAAGTCGGCATAGGAGATGCAAAAAACTTATATGAATACTGGGGAGATATGTTGTATTGTTCAGTGATCGACAACAGTAGGATTATAATTAACCTGGCATCAAAAGAATATTCCAAATCTATAGAAAAGTATCTGACATTACGGGATAAGTATATTACAATTGTATTTTGCGAGTTATCAGGAGATAAACTGGTGACAAAAGGTACATATGCGAAGATGGCTCGTGGTGAAATGGTTAGGTTCATGGCTGAAAATAGTATTGAAAATCCTGAGGATATAAAAAAATTTGACAGACTTGGCTATGCGTTCAGGCATGATCTATCGTCAGATACGGAATATATTTTTGAACGCAGAATAGAGATAACATCTTATTAAAAAGGTACTTATTGTAGGTATTTTTTTAATAAAGTGATTCGATTTAACTTAAAAAATCATTACAATGTCAGGTGTGTAAAATGCGGTGAGGTATCAGGTGTAGACGTGGATGAAATATCAGACTTGATAGAAATGATTCATGACACGAATGGAATAAAATATTTAGATTATGATATTTCATTTAAAGGTATTTGCCCAAAATGCAGGGAGAAAGTAAAGGAATAGCATAGTTATTGAAATGAATATTATTTAAGGTTCAAGATAAATTGTAAAATGCAGACAAACAAGAAAAAAAGTAAAAATATAATAGGTATTATACAGAGTGTCCTTATATTGATATTAGTAGTTCTTATTATTTTTATGATGATTCAGATTAGTAGGCTACAGGGGACAGCACGCGTAATAAATTATGCAGGCCTAGTACGTGGAGCTACACAGCGCGAAGTAAAATTAGAAATTACAGGAAACCAAAATGAAGAATTAATTAAATATTTGGATGATATTTTTCTTGGATTAAGATATCAGGATGGACATTATGATCTGGTAAAACTCAATGACGAAGAATATCTGGAAAAATTGCAAATTCAGAGTGATTACTGGGATAAATTGAAAAAAGAGATTGAAGCAGTAAGAAACAAGGGATACGAAAATACAGACATTGTTAATATGAGTGAAATATATTTTACGATGGCAGATGAAACTGTCTCTGCCGCAGAAAGCTATTCAGAAAAGATTGCTATAAAGATTCGTACCATAGAGCTTCTGTCGGCACTTGATATGTTGAGTCTGGTGATATTGGTTATTATGCAGACTCTAAGGGCAATGCAGATGGCAATGCAAAACAGACTGCTGGAACAGAAAGCATTCATAGATGCCTATACTGGACTGCCAAATAAAAATGCCTGTAATGAGATACTTAATAAAAAAGATATAATTACAGATCCTACAGCATGCATAATGTTTGATTTAAATAATCTAAAAACTGTAAATGATACAATGGGACATTCCGCAGGAGATCAGTTAATATTGAATTTCGCAAAGCTTTTGCGCAGTGTTATTCCAGAAAAGGATTTTGTTGGAAGATATGGCGGAGATGAGTTTATAGCAGTCATTTATCATACAAGCGAGGCGGAAATTAAGGTGATATTAAAATCATTGTACAGAGAAAAAAACAGATTAAATAGTTATGAAAATCAAATACCAATCGACTATGCCTGCGGATGGGCATTATCCTCCGATGATATGTCGGGTACAATGCAGATGTTATTGGATGAGGCAGATGCTTATATGTATAAAAATAAACAGTTATGCAAGAAATATAATTAGCTTTCAGCTCAGAGTAGATGAATCTTCTTAAATGAGTAATCGATAGAACCCTGTTGGAAAAACCAATAGAGTTTTTACTATGTTATTGTATGATAATATCACGAAAGTCAGTTTATAATACAGTCATAAATTAAGCAAGTAAGACTCCGAAAGATTTTTGAACAATTCCGTATTGGTATGAAGATTTGTCATGAAGTTATCGTTATACTTCCGGGCTGCACCGCAGAGAAATCTGCAGTGTTTTTTGACTTTCTGTATATGGTGAGTTTGATGGAAAACAGATCAATGATACTGGAGCAGGGCTTCCGCGGATATTGAGAAACCTGTTCGAATGTGATATCTTTTTATTAGGATAAAACGGCGCGAGGAGGAAATGACATGGTTGTTTATTTTTCAGGAACAGGAAACAGCAAGTATATAGCAGAGAGGATTGCCGGCAGCTTGCAGGAAAAACTGCTCTGTATGAACGAACGGATCAAATCGGGCGATACCGGGTCTGTTAAGACAAGAGAGAATCTGGTAGTGGTGGTACCGACTTATGCATGGAGGATCCCGCGTGTGGTTTCTGACTGGATCGGACAGACAGAATTTGTCGGGGCGAAGAATGTCTGGTATGTGATGAGCTGCGGAAGCGGTATTGGTGGCGCAGATATATACAATCGAAAACTGAGTGAGAAAAAAGGATTAAAGCATATGGGGACGGCACAGATCATTATGCCGGAGAATTACATTGCCATGTTTAATGCTCCTGATGTGGAGAAAGCAAAGAAGATCGTTGCGGCAGCAGGTCCTGATATTGCTAAAGCTGTGATGGCGATCAAACATGGAGAGAAGCTTCTATCAAAAAGTGGCTTCGGTGCATCTTTTGAGAGTGGTCTGGTGAATGATATCTTCTATGCGGCATTTGTAAAAGCAAAGGCATTTTATGCAGATCAGACCTGTACCGGATGCGGCAAATGTGTAAAAGTCTGTCCGTTAAACAATGTGACAATGAAAAATAAGAAACCTGTATGGGAAAAGCATTGTACGCATTGTATGGCCTGCATCTGTTATTGTCCGGCTGAGGCAATCGAATATGGCAGGAAGAGTGTTGGAAAGCCCAGATATTGTTTTGAGAATCTGGGGCTTGAGAAATATGACTATAGCAATCCTCTAAAATAATGCATCTTAATCCAGTCCATCAGAGTGTGAAATCTGCGTCAGATATTTTTGCCTTGCATCAGCACGCCTGCAGATATCTTCCTTGTCTTTCGCACTCTGCTGAACTGTCTTAAATGCATTATTTACGAGGATTGCTATAGACGGTCGTAAATTGCAGGCAAGATATGGAACATAAAAAAGTATCTGATAAGGGGGTATTAGATCATGTCTGCTTATCAGATACTTTGTTTATGCTTCTGGCTGTGTTTGTGTCATCAGTTGATTAGTTTGATATTTATGATCAATTCTCGAAAAATGTGACAGTAAAACCATCAGTTCCTATAGTTACGTCAGAAATAGTATCATTATCCCAGAGAGCATCCGTAATGACCGACTTTAAGGCTTCGTCCAGAATAAGATTAAATTCTTCTTCGATAAGTGAGAATGGAACCAATTTCTGGACTTCTGCACATTCCAGAATAAAATTAAGTATTTTTTCTTCCATGATAAATCCTCCTCGTAAAATTCCATACAGCATATATTACAATAGACAAAGCAATCTGTCCACCTTAGATTTTATTTTTGATAATTCATTATGGTACGATACAGGTGGCGGTATATGACAACCGATTAGAAATTACTTCTGCCAATGGGACAAACGATGGAGCGTATGAAAGAAGGCTATTCTAAAATCAGAAATGAGGCTCTTGCTCATGCGTTTGCTTACATGAATCTGATTGAGCATTGGGGAAGCACTATTACTCTGGATGAGTTCCATTGCCTAAGAATTCAGTATATGAATCTGAACAAGAAATATTCATATCGGATGTACCTTGATGGTGGAAATATATAGCTAATTATTCAGAACTTTCATAGACAAAACGGATTCTATCGTATATACTTTGAGTAGAAACGAAAAAAGAAAAGTAACTGTTCATGATAGTTTGGAGTATCTGCGTAATGAACAGCTACGGGAAAAAGAGGAATAGTTATGTTATTGGTAAAGAATGCAGAGGTTTACGCACCGGAATATCTCGGAAAAAAAGATCTTTTGATTTGCGGAGGAAAGATTGAATGTATACAGGATTCCATCGGAGAACTGCCTGTGGAATGTGAGATACTGGATGCAGAAGGAAAAATTCTTACACCCGGATTTTTAGATCAGCATGTACATATCACCGGGGGCGGCGGAGAGGGAAGTTTTCATACGCGGACACCGGAATTACAGATGTCGGAGCTGGTAGAGAACGGTATCACAACAGTGGTGGGACTTCTGGGTACAGATGGTATTACCAGGAGTGTGGACAATCTTTACGCAAAGACCCGGGTACTTTGTGAAGAGGGCGTGAGTGCTTATATGCTTACAGGTGCTTACGGATATCCCAGCCCGACGCTCACAGGCGAGATAGATCGAGATATTGTATTTGTGAAGGAGATTCTGGGTGTGAAGCTGGCAATTTCTGATCACAGGGCACCTAATGTGACGGAGGATCAGCTGATTCAGATTGCAAGCAAAGCCCGTGTGGCGGGAATGCTCAGTGGAAAACCGGGTATTGTGGTGCTTCACATGGGAGATGACAAGGCTGGTCTGGCTCCGGTATTCCGGGCACTGGAGGAGAGCTCCGTTCCCGTACGGATTTTCCGACCCACTCACGTGAACCGGAATGAAAAGCTGTTGGAGGATGGATATGAATTTTTAAGTCAGGGAGGCTATATTGATCTGACTTGTGGTATGCACACTTCACCGGGAGAATGTGTTCTGGAGGCGAAAAAGCGGGGATTGCCCACAGAGCATATTACCATGAGCTCTGACGGACATGGAAGCTGGTCTAATTATGCTGAGGATGGCAGCCTTTTAGAGATAGGTGTGTCTGGTGTGGATGCGCTTTATAAAGAGTTGAAATATATGGTGCAGGCCCTTGGAATGAATCTGGAGGAAGCATTGCCTTATATGACCTGTCAGGTGGCGGAGAGCCTGGATTTACAGGGAATCAAGGGAATTGTGGCAGAAGGGGCCGATGCGGATATGTTGTTGTTTGATCAGAACCTGACGCTGGATACCTATGTGGCAAGGGGAGAGATCTTTATGAAGCATGGAGAGGTACTCCGAAAAGGAACTTACGAGAAATAAAAGATAAAAAGAGGTAACTGGTCAGAAATCGAACTGCTATGAAAAGAGAATAAAAACGAAACCGGATATATGGTTTCCTGCGGGAAAACTGTATATCCGGTTTTTTGTCTGGAAATCAGGATGGCAAGGTATCAATAAAGATCTGACGTTCTGCTGGCGATACACTGTCGATGACGAGACAGGAAGCCAGAATATTGAGCATGGCCATGGGCACGGTCATGGAGTTGTAAAACAGCTTCGTAGAAGTGGGGCAAAGCAGCAAAAGTGTGCTGTGTGCTGCCGCCGGAGAAGTATCACTGTCGGTGATGGTCAGAATCGGTACACCTGATTTTGCCGCTTTTTTAGCAATATTTCCAATAGGAAAATAATAACGGGGGAAAGAGAAAAAGATTACCAGATCACCATCCGTCAGCTGTTGGATAGTCTTCTGGGTCAATTCCAGATCTGATAAATCAATCAACACAGCATTAAGGTACAGGATTTCCAGACGACCCTGCAGAAATTTACCGGGTACCAGGGAAATATCATGGGCAAAAATGTAGATATGGCTGCTTTTTCGGATTTCATCAGAAGCCTTTATCACAGATTCCAGATTGATGTTAGCAATAAAATCAGAGAAAACTGTAGCCTCTGTATTGCAGATTTCATGAAGGATCCGTTCTCGTTCGGAGGCTTCGCCTGAGATGCGCTCCGGCAGAAAAAAGGAAGAAGAGGAGGCCTGTTTAATCATTTTCTGGGTATAGTCCCGAAACTGCTCCTTTAAGTCCAGAAAGTTGGAGTACCCCAGTTTTTGACAAAAACGAAGCAAAGTCAGCTCGGAGGTACCGGTCTGATGGCTTAGCTGTGCCAGTGTAATGTAGCTGATTTCCTCCGGATTAGCAATTAGATAATCTGCGATTGTTTTCTGCTTTTTTGTCAGGGCAGGATAAAGTTTTTGAAGATGCTCTAAAATATCCATAGATATTACACGATGTCCTTTCTTTGCATGGCGCATGCAATGTTTTATATTTTTTTCATAAAAATATAAGTAAAAACTTTACAAATTTATTATAGCATGTATAATGGAAAATATAAAGTAAAGTATATACTTAACAAAAAATCGAAAGAAAATCATAGTATATATTACATGATTTTCTTTCGAAAGCAAAGGAGGAAAAAGGCTATGAAGAAACTTTTTGAGAAACACTTCGAACGGACATGGTTGATTATTTTTCTGATTATGTTTGTATTAATTATGATTCCGTTCCCGTTTTTCTACAGCGAGACGTATATTCCCGCATTTGGTGGTGTTCCACTCTATATATTCGGATGGATTGTTCACACTGCCATTACATTTGTGCTGATTATTATTTATTATCGCATGTGTATGAAGAGAAAAGAATATCACACTTATGATGAGGAGGACAAATAAATGAATGGAGCAGCAGTAATTCAGCCAGCACCGATTCCTTTCTATACAGTTCTGGTACTTTATCTTGGAATTATGGCATTTATTGGTTGGTACGCAGGACGTAAGACGAATAGCATTGGCGATTTCTTCGTATTGAGCGGAAAGGCTGGTGTATTAGTAAGTGGTATTGCATATTTCTCAACCCAGTTTTCTATGGGAACCTTTCTTGGTACACCGGGAACCATTTATGGCGTAGGCTATGCAGGAATGGCTATCTCTGTACCTGGAGCTGTGTTCTGTATGATTCTTCCGGCTCTTCTTATTGGCCGTAAGCTGATTACTCTTGGTCATAAATATGGTTTCCTGACTATGGCCGATTACCTGACAGACCGTTATCACTCCAAGAAGATGAGCGGTGTTTTGGGCGTAATGATGCTCTTCTTCCTGGTTCCGATGATGGGCGCACAGATTATCGGAGCAGGTGTTATTGTACATGTATTTACCGGACTGCCTGAATGGGTAGGTGTTGTGGGAATGGGTATTATCGTTATTCTCTACTGTATGAGCGGTGGTATGAAAGGTGCCATGATGACGGATGTTATCCAGGGATCTCTGATGATTGCTACTGCAGTGGTTACATTTATTGTATCTGTAGTAATGGGTGGAGGTTTCTCTAACATTAACCATACACTTCAGAGTATGAATGAGGCTTATCTGACCTTCCCGGGTGCTAACGGTTATATGCCTTGGACTTATTATGTATCCAACATTGTGCTATGGTCGTTCTTTACCATGGGACAGCCTCATCTGTTTACCAAGTTCTTTGCCATGAAGGATCATAAGACCATGTTCAAAGCAATTCTTCTTGGTACTGCAGGTATGTTTTTCTCTGCAACTCTGATTGAGTGGGCCGGTGTAAATGGTATTGCTTCCATTCAGAATATTGAGAAGGCAGATCAGATTATTCCTATGATTCTGCAGAGAGGCATGAATCCTTTCCTGGCTTCCATTTTCATCGCAGGTATTGTGGCAGCAGGTATGTCCACAATCGATGGTATTCTGGTAACGACTACCGGTGCTGTTACCCGTGATATTTATCAGAAGATTATCAATAAGGATGCTACAGATGAGAATGTTATGAAGTTGTCCAAGGTAGTAACTGTAATCATCGGTATCATCGTAATTTGCTTTGGTGTATTCCAGCCAGGCAGTATTTTTGAAATTAACCTGTTTGCATTTTCAGGAATGGCAATTTTTGTAGTGCCGATTCTGTTTGGAATTTACTGGAAGAAAGCAACAGCGAAGGGAGCAATCGCATCGGTTATAGTAGGTATTATTTCACTGTTGCTCTTTACACTGAATCCGTCTGTCAAGGCGTTGGCTATGGGATTCCATGCACTGTTCCCAACTACGATCATTGCTTCTATTGTAATGATTGTAGTAAGTAAATTTACAGAAACTCCGCCGCAGGAGACTATTGATCGTCATTTTACAGTATAAAAGTTAGGAGGCGTATTTAAAATGTATCTTGCAAAAATGACTACAGCACAAGCAAAAGAGGCTTTTGAGAAGGATCCGATTATTGTGATTCCGGTGGGAAGCACCGAGCAGCACGGAACACAGGGGGCGTTGGGAACGGACTTTATGGTACCGTCCTATCTGGCGGATCATGTGGAGGATGTAGATAACGTAATCGTAGCACCTACTGTTCCATACGGTGTATGTCCTTATCACTTAAGCTTTGAGGGAAGTATTAATATTGGTTATGAGGGACTGTATATGGTTCTGCATGGCATTATGGACTCTTTGATGCAGCATGGCGCAAAACGTTTTGTAGTTCTGAATGGCCATGGCGGCAATACTCCATCCATTGATCGGGCGGCTCTGGAGGTATATCATAAAGGTGGTGTATGTGCCAGCGTAGACTGGTGGAGTCTGGTAGCTCAGCTGGACAAGAAGTTTGAAGGCGGCCATGGTGATGTTCTGGAGACCTCAGCTATGATGGCAATTGCTCCGGAATCAGTACATCTGGAACTTAGCAAGCCTATCAATGCACAGGATCCTTCTGAGAATATGAAAGCAGCTTATATCCAGGCAGTTAATTTCAAGGGAGGTATCGTCCGTCTTGTGAGAGATACCAAAGAAATTGCTCCAAGTGGCTGGTTCGGTCCTTTTGATCCGAAAGATTCTTCCGCAGAACTTGGACAGGAGGCCCTTGATTTGGCAGTATCCTATATCCGTGATTTTCTGGAAGAAATGAAGCAGATAGAACTGTCTTCCTGATATATATCTGAAGGTATGGGGGTGTCGTAAAATCATCAAATTAGATGATTGAGCGATGCCCTCGCTTTATATGTGTAAAAAACCGGAAAGAATCTTTTGAACTGTTAGATCTTTCTGGTTTTTTACGTACTTTAAGCAGTTAGTCTATGAAAAATAGGTTAGCTGCTTTTTTTCGTCTCAAAAACAATTATCTTTGAATCAGTTATAATAATTTTATGAAATTCATCATATTACCGCTGGATAGTTCTATGCCAAATTGCACATTATAACATACAGAACAGGAGGAATGCTTATGACATTGGAACAGGTTGTATTGACAATGATTAATGACAAAATGCTTGATAATGGACAGATTTCCGAAAAACTGCACAGCAGTATCCAGAAAGACATTATAACCTTGAGTACATTCAATACAGTAGTCGCGGAGAATGGAGAACAGATGGACAGTTCAGATGAATATTGCCAGCGAATCAGTTGATTGGAAAGGAATAAGATGGATATTTATGCAACACGTGAGGAACTGAAATCCCGGCAGAAAAATATATTTGATCTGAAACTGAATGTGGCGTATTATGCCCGAGTCAGTACGGATAAGGAGGAACAGAAAACCTCTATTGAGCATCAGTGGACTTTTTTTGAACAATTGATTTCAGACGTAAAGAATTGGACGCTTGTGGATGGTTATATAGACGAAGGAATCTCCGGTATTACCGTAACCCACAGAGAGGAATTCCAGAGAATGCTCCAGGATGCAAAAGCCGGGAAAATTGATCTTATCATAACTAAAGAGATTACCCGTTTTGCCCGAAACGTATTAGACAGTATACGATATACAAGAGAGCTTCTGGACTGTGGAACTGCTGTCTGGTTTAGGAATGACAATATCAATACATTAGATGAGGATTCGGAACTCAGGCTGTCGATTATGTCCGGTATTGCACAGGAAGAAAGCAGAAAACTTTCAAGTCGTGTGCGTTTCGGTCATGCAAGATCCATACAGAACGGTGTGGTTCTTGGTAATTCACATATATATGGATGGGACAAGCGAAACGGAAAATTGTTTTTGAATCCCGAAGAGGCAAAAATGGTACAGCTTATTTTTGAAAAATATGCTCTGGGAAACTGGTCTACCCATTCACTGGAACAATTTTTATGGGAATGTGGATACAGAAATTATAAAGGGGGAAGGATTGACAGCCATGTGATTGCCAATATTATCCGAAATCCTAAATATAAGGGTTACTATGTTGGTGGAAAAGTAAAAATAGTTGATCTCTTTACTAAGAAACAGAAATTCCTGCCTGAAGATGAATGGGTGATGTATAAAGACGATGGTACCCATGTCCCTGCAATTGTGGATGAAAAACTGTGGGAAGATGCAAACAGGATTCTGGAAGAAAGAAGTAAAAATATCAAGTTGAAAAAAACTTCCTATAAGCAGGACAACCTTTTTACCGGACTTATACATTGTGCGGAAGATGGAGCTGCATACTGGCTGAAAGTCAGAAATGTCCGCGGAAAAGCTGCAAAGACCTGGGTATGCAGTCATCGCATAAAACAGGGCGCAGTTTCCTGCAGATCAAAACCGGTAAAAGAAGAAATCCTGCTGGAGATGATATCGGATGTTTATAACAATCTGGCTCAAAGCAATAAAAGTATATTGCATAAGTATCTGGAACTTTATGAGAAAGAGATTAACAAAACAGAAGGAACTGAAGAAAAAATTGACAACATACAGCATGAAATAACCGTACTGGAACAGAAGAGAGATAAGCTGCTGGATTACAATATGGGCGGCTACATTTCTGATGCAGAATTTTTAAGCAGAAACAGGGTTTTTACACAGCAGATAGCAGAGACAAAAGCGAATCTGGAACAATTGAAAAGCATGAAACCTCTTTCAAAAACAGAATTGACAGATCAGATGGACAGGATATTAGACTATGCAAAGGAATATTCCTGCGTAAAACCCAAAGATATCACCAGAGCCATGATTGAAAACACAATCAATAATATAGAAATAACTCCGGTTAATGAAAAGAAAGCAGAAGTGATGATCGTATTTAAAAGTGGAAGTCTGCACAGCTCTGAATCTGTTATTCCGGCACTGGGACAGGAAAAAACTTATACTACGGAGACAGGGTATGAATATGTTGTACATTCAGGAATTTCTATGTAGATATTGCACTCACATATGGAATTCTTTTGCGAAGGTTACGAAAAGTAAGAAGTAGTGAATATTTCAGTTTGAAATAATATATAAAACAGGTGTAAGACATGGCAAATACGAAAAAAAGATGGACAGCCGATGAAATCGAAATATTAAGAAAGTACTATCCCGCAGAAGGAGATCAGGTCTGTGAAAGATTATCCGGAAGAACTGCAAAAAGCTGCAGGATCCAGGCATCAAAAATGGAAATATCCAAAAACATTTCCTCTTCAGCAACTGTACAGAATGATGTTAAATATGTCAGATTATGGACAGAGGCAGAGGATAAAATACTCAGAGAGTATTATGCTGCGGAGGGCAGTAAGGTACGTTATCGCTTAAATCAGAGATCAGCAGAATCTTGCAGAGGAAGAGCTGCTGCATTAGGACTTACTTATTCCGGGGCAAACAGAAAATGGAGCAGCAGCGAAGATGAAATTCTGAGAAATTATTATCCGACAGAAGGTGCTGAAGTTCAGAAAAGACTGGAGGGAAGATCCAAAGAGGCATGTAATAAAAGAGCTGCCAAATTAGGTCTTTGCATACAGGGAAGAAAAGAATGGACTGCAGAAGAAGATGAAATTATAAGAACATATTACAAAGCGGAAGGCAGGAAGGCAGCAGAACGATTGGAAGGGAGAACTCTGACTGCCTGTCAGTCCAGAGCTAAGTACTTAAATGTCAGATCAGACAATAACAGACTTCCATGGACACAGGAAGAGGATGCGATCATTTCCCGATATTATGAAGAAAAAGGTGCCGGATATGTGCATACTCTTATTCCTGAAAGATCTCTTCAGGCATGCAAATACAGAGCGATGATTCTGGGATTAAGCAGGAAAACCAATGATCCATGGACAAAAGCCGAAGAGAAGATACTGAAGAAATACTACCCGGTTGAGGGCAGCAATGTTTATAAACGTCTGAATAACCGTACCAGAAATGCCTGCATCAGCAAGGCGGCCCAATTACATCTGCAATATGGACTTCCTATGTATAAAGGACCTGTATTGGATGAATGGATCATACTGGCAGTGAAACAGGGAATCACAAAAGTAAGACAATCTATGACATACAGTGAGATAACCTTTAAACCCGGAAAACTCCCTGAACTGCATCTGAGACTGGAATGTGATGAAACCGGAAAATTCAGGGTTTATGAGAAGTCTGTTCTTTTGGATGAAAAAGAATATGACAGGCAACGGGTTGAGAATCTCGCGGATACAATGGGGCTTCAGATAGAAGGAAACAAAATTACTTTAAACAGCAGCGAAAAAGAGATAGAAGATGATATTTTCAGACTGATAGCAGGATGTTACCTGATTTATTACCTGCATTATTTTATGGAATTGCCATAATTGCTCTATTCTGTCTTATCTTGCTGTGAAATGATAAAAATTTGTCAACAGGATACTGCTTGATTTATGAGATACTTTCTCAACAGATGCAGAATAATTCTCTTGCATTTTCACGCAGGTTAGAATATACTAACCAACAGAGTTAACCAAAGCAAACTATTGCGTGATTTGATCATTTAAACTTCCACTGAAGAACTGAGATGAATCGGAGGATTTTATCCGCTTCATCTGAAATGAGATGATACACAGATAGCTTCAAGTCAGGGACGAAATATCTTTTGCCCCTGATATCATATTACAGGAGGAGAAAGAAACAGATGAAGAAAAGAATGGCAATTCTGATGTCTATGGCAATTGCGGCAAACATGATTGCTTCTGTACCGGTATGTGCAGCAGACATATTTACAGATTCAATGACTACGGATTCAGCGATCACACAGGAGGCAGATGATAATTCCTTTAGTGATGGATCGGGAACATCGGATTTTGCGGATGAGCAGGAGAATGTACAGGTGGCTCAGGATGAGGGTACACAAAGTGTGAAAGAACCGCCGGAGGTGATAGCAGAATATGAAAGTGGTTCTTTTGCGAATGTTTGTAAACTAAAAACTTCTCTTAACTCAAGGTATGTTGAGCAAATTACAGGAATATCTATTAATGGAACAGAGTGGAATGAAGTAACTTATTCGTGGGATCTTACAGGAACAACATATATTAAAAAAGACTCAGACGGTTATGTTGGACTATCTCCAGATAGACTTGAAGTGGGTAATGAGATTGTAATCACCAGTACCGGATACAAGGATCTTACTTTAAAGGTAACAGGAACCGGACAGCAATGGGCTGTTGAAAAAGTAACATCACAGACTGAACCAGAACAGACCGAAGATGCCCCGACATTTGCAGGAGATCAGGTGGAAATTTCAGGTACAAACTACAAGATCATTAAACCAGCTGATGAAAATAATGTTTCTGATTATATCAGTAAAATCAAAGAAATATCTGTAGATGGGACAGTATGGGATAAAACAGATTATGCAATAGCATTATATGGCAGAAAAGCATATTGTCCAGACAGCAATAATAATCGTATTGTATTTGATTCAACTGTACTTCACACTGGAAATGTCATTACAATAAAAAGTGATGGATATAAAGAACTTTATCTTAAGGTAACTGCAGAAGGAAATGATTTCACAGTTATTGCAACTGATTCCGGTGAAACTAATATTAACGGTGCATCCAACGGAGTGAACACTCTTCATGTCAGATTAAAAGGATACTTCGAAAGCGCTGTTACAGGGCAGCAGAAATACGATGCAGTTTCAGGGGCATCCACTTCTGTTTCATCCAACAAAAACAGTAATGTAGTTGTGGAAGCAGCTGATCTTCCGGATGGGCAGGAACCTGTTGAAGCTGACTGGAAGGAATTAAAAGAAACAGGTGTAAAAATTGACACAAAAAATACAAAGGTAAACATTGACAGTGAAAGTGGGATGGCAGGGATGTATTCCACATATGACAGTTCTCTGTCTCTCAGCGGAACTCCTGCTAAAATCGGTACATATCCTGTCAATGTTACAGTAACTGATGAATCAGGGCGTACAGTAACAAGTAATGAGCTTACTTTCAAGGTTTACAGTACTAAGGAAAAACTGGCAGATCATCTGAAGCTTGAAAATGCAACCAAGACTGCAGATGGAAAATACATGTATGATATGGATCCATGGGTAATTCCTGATTTTAATGATACAGATGATATTGTAACAGTCCCGGCAGAGATTAAAGCATGGTATGGCTCTCACACCAGCGGTACATATGGAGAACTGGGATATGCTGTTTCAGAGGGAGAAGCTACAACCCAGACATTGATCATACCGGCTGGATGTGATCTTACAATGGTCAATATGAAGGTTCTCAGCAGTGTGAAGATAAAAGTAGAAAATGGCGGAACATTGAATCTGAGAGATTCTTCCATATATGGACAGATTGAAGTAGAAAATGGTGGAACAATATCTGTCAATCACGATGATTATAGCGGAAAATTCCTGACAGGTACTTCCATTAATGGACAGCTGATTCTGAATGATGGAGCGACCATAAGGAATTCCATGATCTACTCCAACACTAATTTCCTTCCCAATGGAACACAGGCACGTCACAATACATCACCTGTTGTTGTGATAAGCGGAAATGTAAAGGTAGAAGGAAAAGTATATATCAAAGGTGATGAAGCTGCCACAGGAACAGATCCTGCCACAGGAAAAAGCTACAGCGGACAGCCAGCCTTGAAAGTCAGCAGCGGAACACTTACTATTGGCGAGGGCAGCCAGCTTGCAGCATACGGCGGAGGAAACATAGCAACTACTTCAGTTGGCGGTGCAGCGGTGATTCTTGACAACGGAACGATTTCCGGAGCAGGAACGTTGATTGCTGTTGCAGGACGAGGAGATGGTGATAACGGTGGCAATGCAGTTGAGGGCACCGGAAATGTAGAAACAGCAAAAGCATATCTGGAGGGAGGTTCTGCTTATTCATTTATGAACAAAAATGCGGAGCCAGGTAAAGCGTATACTGAATCTGTCACTATATCTCCTTCTACAAAAGGAACAGCAGTAAATGGTAAAAAAATAACTTCCAACAGTGAATCTGCTCCGGATACATATTGGAGTGACATTACAAAAACACCAGATGATAAAATTCAGAACTGTACTATATCAGATACCACAATCATACAGACCGTAAATCCATCACCGTCGGTAAATCCATCACCGTCGGTAAATCCGTCACCATCAGTGAATCCAACAGTAACGCCGGTACCAACTGTTACTCCGATACCGGATGCTTACCCGGAGGGAACTGAGGAAGATAGAAATGGAAACCTTGTTACACCGGAAGGAATCGTGATCAGTTCAGATGGAACTGTAACACTTCCGGATGGCACGAAGCTGACACCTGATGCAGATGGTAAAAAGCCAACTGTAAATAAAGATGAAACTGTAACAGATACAAAAGGAAATACCTACAGTACAGACGGAAGTATCACAGATTCAGACGGAAATTATACCAGACCTGCAAAAGCAGTTATAAAGAATGTATCTGTTTCCAAAAACTCCGTAAAAATGGTGCTGAATGAAGAGTGTAAGGGTGCTCTGAAATATGATTATGTGATCGGCACCTCTGAGGATATGCTCAAAACAGGACAGTATACAAAGGTCCTGAAAAATCAGGAAGAACTGAAGTCTGCATTTGCATATATGGATAAGGGAATCTGGTATGTAGCATGCCACGCATGGCTTAAGGGTGAAGATGGCAAAAAAGTATTTGGACAGTGGTCTGAGATCCATAAAGTAGATGTGAGTGCCATTACGCCACAAGCACCTGTGATCAGTAAGGTAATTGTTAAAGGCTCCACAGTGACAGTAAAATATACGAAGAGCAAAAACGCTCAGGGCTATGATGTAGTTCTCAGTGATACCCTTACCAAAACTAACGGACAGAAACGCCCTGCTGTTTCCGGAGAAAATTATTATGTAAAAAAGATAAAAGGAAATACAGTAACTGTTACATTTAAGAATGTTAAATCAGGCACTTATTATATTGGTTTACATGCATGGAACCGTACTTCTGAGGATAATTCAAAAACATTCAGCGAATGGTCAAATGTCAGAAAAGTTAAAATGAAATAAAAAATTGTGAATAATGGTTGAATAAATCAGAGGGGATACCGGCAATGCACATTATACATTGCAGTATCCCCTCTGATTTGTCAGGAATGTTGCAGAGATTTCGCTTTTAAGAAAAAAGATACCAGTTTTACTAACAGTTTATGTGGAAAACCGGAAAGAACCCTACGGAATAAAAAGTGTGTATTGGAACCGTTACTGTTCAGGGGTTAGCTGGACAGTAACTTTCCATGTTTATAGATTCGATTTTATCATAGGCGGTATGAAAGATGGTATGTTGGAAATGGCGAATGGGCATTTTTTCCGCGGGATTAGAAAAATAAACAGCAGGTCCTCACCCACTGCTTATTGCTTTTCGTAACCTCCACAGGGGAGTTACTTGATTCGGTTAAAATATATGTAAATTTTCCACCAAAATATTATTGACGTAAGAACAACCACATGGTATTTTATTTTTTGGAAAAAATGAACAATATTTTAAAGGCGCTTGAATGAAAAAGTAAATTCTACATTCTAATATACTCTTGCAAGGTAGAATTTAAAAATTCATTTAACTTTCTCCATATAAAAGCTGTATCCAGCATTATAAAAAAGAAAATATGTTCGATATTTTATTGCGAA